>CAJAYT010000043.1 GCA_903949285.1 uncultured Burkholderiales bacterium | reverse complement strand
GGAACCAACGCCAAGTGTTAAAGTTGTGCTCGCACAGTGGGATGCGTCTTGGGAACTGTATGAGAGTGGGTCGCACCAAGTGGTTGAGCAGCAATCCAAAAAACTCAACCAAGCGGATCCTGGCAGTGGCTCTGAGATGGAGAAGAGTTTGAGTGACAACGGGGAGTCATCAACGGGTTTTATTACTTCACCCCAGAGTCCTCCCTCGGCTTCTGAGACTGCCCCTCAGTCAACGCCCAAGGTGAAGTCGAGTAAGACTGCAAAGAAGGTGGTTACTGAGAAAGCAGTTGCTCCCAAGTCCGTTACTATTAAGACCGGTACCAGTAAACCTGCTAGTCCTAAGCCTACTTCGGCTAAGCATGTTGCTACTAAGCCCGTTAAAGCCGATCCCCCTCCTAGCCCTCAGCTTGGTTTGTTTGATTGATTGAGTCGAACTGCACAATGAACGACCGCATGAAACAAGAACCTTTGGCCTTTGGTTTTAGGTGCTCCCTAATTTTGTACTCAGTCTTGATGCGTTTGTTGGCACCCTTGCTGCGTATCAAAGCAAAGAGAAGAGGGCGCAATGAGCCTGGTTACTTCCACGCTATTGAGGAGCGGTTTGCAAAGTATGATTTACTTGCAAACACCGATATTCGCAGTTTTAAAGAAGGAGCTATTTGGATACACGCAGTCTCCTTGGGAGAGACTAAAGCAGCAACCGTGGTTGTCAAGGCTTTGATGGAGTCCAGTCAGGGCTCTTTAGCGCAAGGGGCAGAGTCTCCCCGTTTTTTGTTGACGCATTCAACCGCCACAGGTCTTCAAGCAGGACGCGAGTTGATCCAAAGCTTGGGACTGAGTGCAAACAACGCACTACAAGTTTGGTACCCCTGGGATACCCCCGAGGCAGTGCGCCGATTTATCAATCAGTTCAAGCCGCGCTTAGGTCTTTTAATGGAGACTGAGGTCTGGCCTAACATGGTGATGGCTTGTAGGCGAGCGAATATGCCTTTGATCTTGGTGAATGCTCGTCTGAATCCGAAATCTTTTAAAAATGCAAAAGCGCTTGGCGTGTTTGCGAAAACGGTTTATCAAAACTTAACCGCAGTGTTTGCGCAAGCCCCCGCTGACGCTCAGCGGTTGAAAGCTTTAGGTGCGCCCGTTCTTGGAATCTTTGGTAATCTTAAGTTTGATGCGAGTGTGAACGAAGATCAATTTAGAGAGGGTCAAGCTTTTGCAAAAAAACATTACAAGCAATTTAAAACACCCCTGATTGTCTTTGCCAGCTCAAGGGAGGGTGAGGAGGCACTGTTATTTCATTCGCTTCTAGCAGATCGCTCACTGATAGAAGGTGTGCAGTGGCTCATCGTACCTCGCCACCCGCAGCGATTTGATGAGGTCCTAAAGATTGGTCGCCAGTTTGGTTTCGCTGTATCTAGACGAGTACCAGCGGACCCTGCTCAAACCAGAGCAGAATACTTTGAACAAAGCGCACGTAACGCGAACCTTGTCTCAGAGGTATGGCTAGGAGATACGGTTGGCGAGATGCCCCTGTATTACGGTATGGCGAGTGTTGTACTACTAGGGGGTAGTTTTGAGCCCTTGGGCGGGCAAAACTTAATCGAGGCAGCTGCTTGTGCTTGTCCCTTGGTCATTGGGCCTCACGTATTTAATTTTTCTCAAGCTGCAAATCAGGCGTTGGAGCGAGGTGCAGCCCTTCAAGCTCAGACGCTGCATGAGGCTTGCCAGACAGCTCGTCAAATTGCCTTAGACACCACTTTGCAAGCGAGGATGTCTCATTGTGCACTTGAGTTTGCTGCAGAAAATAGGGGTGCTGTCTCTAAAACAGTAGAGGCTTTAAAGAATTATCTTTAAAGCCTCATGATCGTATGCAGTGCGCTGCGTATTATTTCTCTAGCAAATTGTTAATTGCAACCAAATCCTCTTGGGACAAAGTTCCGTTGGCTTGTTTGAGTTTCAGCTCGCCAACCAATACCTGGTACCTGGCCTTAGCCAATTCACCCTTAGTTTGGTAGAGCTGACTTTGTGCATTGAGCACGTCAATGTTGATACGAATACCGACGTTGTACCCAAGCTTGTTGGCATCAAGTGAGACCTGACTGGAGTTTTGTGCGGCTTCTAAAGCCTTCACCTGCGCAAGTCCAGAGGCTACGCCTAGATAAGCCGTTCGAGTACCAAGACTGACGCTTCTGCGGGCTGCATCTAAATCATCTCGTGCTTTCTCCTCTAATGAAATCGATTCTTGAACCCTGTTGTAGGTATACATACCGGCAAAGAGCGGCAAATTCATGACGACCGCAAAACTGGTGGTATTCACTCTTGAGTCTGACCCTTGTGAGGAAATACCTTGGTAGTTGATACCGCCTAAGTTGACTTGATCGGTGTACTGGGTCTGAAAGTTAATGACGGGTTTGTGTCCATCGTAGGCCTTCTCGATCTCTAACTGTGCGACCTCAAGGGCAAGTCTTGCGTTCAAGATGCTGGGATGTGTGTCCTCAGCCTCCTTGACCCACTCCTCTGGATCGTCCTTAGCCAGAGGGGGGAGTTTGGATCCCTTGGCAAGCGGTTTGGGATGCGTGTTCACCATACCCACCAGTTGATCTAAGATGAGTTTTTTGACGCGTACATCGTTAGTAGCGGCAATTTCTTGTGAGCTATTCAAGTCATAGCGAGCCTGTGCTTCGCGTGAGTCGGTGATTGTTGCGGTGCCCACTTCGAAGTTGCGTTTGGCTGCGGCGAGTTGTTCGCCGATCGCGTTTCTCTGAGCGCGCACGACCTCCAAACTATCTTGACTGGCCAGCAAATCAAAATAGGCTTGAGATACCCGTACCAACAAATCTTGCTCTGCAGCGACAAGTTGTGAGGCACTTTGACTCAGTTGCTTGCGACTTTGTTTATAAGTAGCGTAATTGGTCGGGTTGTACAGCGGTTGACTCGCGGTAAATGTAGCAGTGTGTGTACCGAGCAACTGTTGATAAGGATTGGTGGGCTGTGCAACATTGACGTTTTGATGTTGATCTGTCGTAGACAAACTAACGCTTGGTAGTAGTCCAGCCAAAGATTCGTCTGCTTTGTACTTGTTTGCTTGGAAGAGTGCCTTAGCGCCTTGGTAGTTTGCATCATAAGCTTTGGCCGACTCGTACAACTCCAGCAGGCTTTGTGCCTGTGCACAGGTTGAAAAGCCAAGCGCCAAGCCTGTGCCAAGCGTCATACACAACGCTGCACGAACAGCCGCTTTTACGGGCAAAACACGAAATAATTTCATAAGATTTCCTCTGGACAAGCATTAACCTGTCAAAAAATTGACCAGGATCCCAATGGATTGAGCAATAAACAGGCCAGTCAAAATGGCCATTTCTTGCCACATCCTGCCCCTTGGTTACCTTTTGAGTTTGGATAACTCGAATTGGGCAAGGTTTTAAGGGGGTGTTGATTTGTGTCAAGCTCAGCCCTTGTCAGAGCCCCTAAGCTTTACACCATAGACAATTGAGCGACTGGTGCTAAATTAACGCTATGATTTGGTAAGGAGATATTTACAAATGAAGAATACGATTAAAAACTCAAACCCTATCTATTTGGGGTTGAAGGTTAGCTTATGGTTGTCTATCGCAGGCAGTTTGCTTGGGTGCGGGGGAGGCGATAAATCCATGGTCTTAGACTGTAGCGGTAAGACCATTGTGAGCGATTATGTGGTCAAGGGTGCTAGTACAGAAAAGCGCACAGAGGACACGATTCGGCTGAGCATTGAGGGAAAAAGTGTTGATGTCTCAGGAACCGCTGCTAAGCATTTTCTAAAGAGCTACGCGGTTTGCAATGACGGAGACCGCATTTCTTTTGAAGATAGTTGTCGTAAAGTGCTCACCGATGAAACACAACTTGCCTACAGTGTGAATAGCTACACAGGTCAGTATGACCGCGGTACCAAGATTCTTACCATGAGCACTGCTGAGAGGTCTTATGAAAGGTCGAATAAAAGCGAATCATTTCATATGAAATCGCAGTCGCTCAGGGACGGTAAATACTCTTGTAGCGCTTTTTAAAAGTGAAACGCTGAGGGCTCATGGACGCCCTGTAGTCTTGGGATCACAGTATCCCAAAGCACTTTGTGTGTAAAACTATCTGTACCGTGACGTGTCACCAGGCAAGTCTGCATGACCGGTTCCTCGCCCACGACTGCGATCAGTCGGCCGTTGATTTGGAGTTGATCGAGGAGTTGTTGTGGAATCTCGGGAACAGAGCCCTGCAACACGATAGCTTCAAACGGTCCTTCTGCCGGACTGCCCTGCAAACCGTCTCCCACTCTCACTTCGGCGTTGCCAATAGACGCTTTTTGTAGGTTAGCTTTTGCGTTAAGCGCTAATTCAGCATCACACTCAATACTGATGACGCGTTTGCAAAGACTTGCGAGTAGCGCCGTGGAGTAGCCGCTTCCAGTGCCAATTTCAAGAACTTTTTCAGAGCCTGTCAAATGCAGATCGTGAACGAGTCTTGCACCTATGCACGGTGCCAGCATAAATTGGCCACTGGACAAAGGAATTTCCGTGTCGCTATAAGCCATATCTTGATAAGCCAAGGGAGTGAAGATTTCGCGCTTGGTTTTTTGTAGAGCATCAAGTACTCTCAAATCAAGCACTTGCCATGTCCTGATTTGTTGCTCGACCATGTTGAAACGTGCTTGATCTAAATTCATATAGTTAACCCAATTAACCCAAAACGTATCGAAAAGGAGGTCTTTAAGACCAACACCCATTTTAGCAATGAATTAACAGGAGATGAGGTTTTATTCCCCCCTGTGGATCTTCTTAAGTCACAAGCAATCCAAGCCACTCCTTGAGAATCCAGTGTGAGTCTTGAAGACCACCCTCCGAGGGGAGTGCGTCCAACAAGGCAGAGCCCGAATGGAGCACAAACCCCATAGGAGCTGGGATGACTGTAAATCCCGCTTCCCTGAAGTTTCTGCTCGCGCGCGGCATATGCCATGCATGGGTCACCAAAGCGACGCTTTTGATACCCTTGGGGGAGAAGGCGGCGTAGCTTAAGTTTGCATTTTCCCGCGTATCCCTGGACGCACCTTCTGCGTACTTAAGCTCTATATTCCAGTCCCTTTTTAGCGTTGCTGCAGCGACCTGTGCCTCGGAGGGCCCTTGAGTAGTGTCACCCCAACCGGTACCACCGGAGTAGACAATCGGCAGGCCAGTGAGTTTGGATAAGTAAACAGCGTATCTGAGGCGGTCATATGCGTTGCTCGCCAACTCAGGGCCTGCGTAGGATGGGTTGAAGCTCTCGGTGCCACCGCCTAAAACAAGAATAGCTTGAGCGCCACTCAGTTGTGTCGCTGAGACGGGTTCGAACTGGGGCAATAAATGCTTGGACATCCAAACGGCAGTGTCCTCGCAACTCAGTGTCCAAAGCACCAGGCTCCCCGTTAAGATGAGACCCATGGATGTTTTTTTTAATACTCTTTTGCTTTTAGTCCTTGACGCCGTGCCCAAACCGATCCCTATAAAGACAAGTAACAGCGGTCCTGCTGGCGGAAGGATGAGCGCCGTTAAGATGGGTTTTAGAAAAAGCAAAGAGCTTATATTCATGACGGTTTATATGGGCCTAAAAGTATATGAAGAATTAGAGCGCTCAACGTGATCTAAATGAAGAAGGATCCAGCGTACAGGGTAGGGGCCGTAACTTGGTTTAGACAGAGTTAACAAGCGTAATTTTTGAGTATTGTATATACTAGTGAGCTACGCGGTAAGTAGTGATCAGTGACTTCATGCTATTGACTTCTTAATGCACTCCAGAAAATCTTAATTTGAAAAAATTTATATGACTATCGAATCGATCACAATTGGTGGGGGATGTTTTTGGTGTGTCGAAGCTGTGTTCGAGCTCGTGAGAGGCGTTCAGCGTGTTGAGTCGGGTTACTCTAATGGACAAACTCTAAACCCCAGCTACGAGCAGGTCTGCTCGGGCAGAACGGGCCATGTTGAGGTCCTTAAAATTGAGTTCGATACGAGTATTATTCAATTAAAGGATATATTGAATATTTTCTTCGCACTTCATGATCCGACCACTTTGAATCAGCAAGGCAATGATGTTGGAACTCAATACCGCAGTGGTATCTATTTTGAGAGTGCTCTCCAAGAGGCAACCGCAAGGGCTGTCATTAAAGAATTAACAGAGCAAAAGATATTTGATCTACCCATTGTCACCGAGGTTGAGCCACTTTTGAACTATTCGACTGCTGAGGCTTACCATCAAAACTACTTCACCAACCACCCCGAGCAAGGTTACTGTTCGTATGTGGTGGCTCCGAAAGTTGCAAAGTTTAGAAAAAACTTTGTGCATTGGATGAAGTCTTGACGCCGTTTGTCCGTAAGAACTTAATTCAGGCCCTCATCTGAAGTCTTTGAATTGGTCTCTATCTTCTCCTCCCTTGCCCCTGTGGCTTTACTGATTGGTATCGGCTACGCCGTTGCCAAATGGGGTGTCGTCACATTATCAGGCGCCCAGGACCTAACGCGACTTACCTTTAACGTTTTGGCGCCTGCGCTACTTTTTCACACGATGAGTCAGGTGCATCTGCAGGAGTTGAACATTGCCCCTGTTGCGCTGTATTTTGTTGTAGCACTTTCTTTGTTTTTCTTATGCATTGGAGTACTTGGTTTTAGTCGCACAAGTACAGTGCTCGGTCTTGCCGGTACTTACAGCAATACCACCATGATCGGGGTGCCTTTGATTGGGTTGGTGTACGGTGCTGCGGGTTTGGTGTTTCTTTTTACACTCATCTCCGTTCACGCTATTATTTTGCTTACGACAGCGACTGTTGCGCTTGAGTTGTCCTTACTTAAAGAGGGCAGCCAGGACGCTACCCTTGAGTTGAGGGGTTCCTTAAGCCCTTGGGTCACTATTTTGCGTGCGCTCAGGAATGCAACGATTCACCCGGTGCCGTTACCGATTATTGGCGGGATGATTTTTGCGCATTTTGGTTGGAAATTACCGGAGCTCATTGAGCAGCCTGTTGTTTGGGTGGGGCAGGCTTTCTCACCACTTGCGTTAATGTTGGTTGGAATTAGTCTTTACTCAGCCATAAAAAAGCAAGCACAACTTTCAATTTCAAGCAAATCTGTGCATGTGCAGCGCGCTGATGAGCGCCAAGCCAATACGTCACAGCTTATAAGTGTCTGGCAAGTAGCAACGGTGTTGACGTTCGTTAAAAACCTCGTCAACCCATTGTTGGTGCTCTTTATTGGGCACTGGGTGGGTATTCAAGGTCTGGCCTTATCAGTGATGGTGCTTGCAGCTAGTATGCCGATTGGGGCAAATGTATTTCTATTTTCTCAAAGGTATAGCGTCTGCCAAAGGGAAATAACGATCGCAGTTTCTGCCTCTACTTTAGCGGCCATGGCAAGTGTTCCCTTTGTGATGTGGCTGATGCAGTTTATAAATTGATGGCCCAAGGCTAAAGGTTCTGGCGCAGGGCTGAATGGTGCAGGGCTGAATGGTGCAGGGTGTCGCTGCGTGAGGCAAAATAGTAATTGCTTATGATTGCTTATGATTGCTTCAAATACTTAAATTACTTTATGTTTCAAACTGTGCGTCAGTATTGTTATTTGTGTCTGCTGCTATTTGGTTTTTTGGGGCTTAATGCCTACTCGGGTACAAATAGCCATTTAAAAATCTACACTGCAGGCACTCCCGTCACAACCCAGCCCTGCAAGCCTTTGACCCAATCCATTGCCTTAATGGGTGGGGGGGCAGACGTTACGGCTGTTTACCCCTGGCTGATAAGGAAGGCCTCAGAATGCAGCATTTACCAAAAAGCGTCGCCTGGTAATTTTCTCGTCATACGCTCGGAGGGTGACGGAGCGTATTACAACTCAATTTTAGATTTGGCAAGAGTTGCTTCGGTACAAACCTTGGTCGTCCCAGACAATGCATCTGCCAATGATCCAAAATTAGACAACTACATCTTAAATGCATCCGTCATATGGATATCAGGCGGAGATCAACGCGTTTACTACGATGCTTGGAGAGGATCGCGCTTATTGTCTTTAATCAAAGAGAAAATCCGTTATGCAAACGTCCCCCTCGGAGGTGCAAGCGCTGGCATGATGCTACTTGGAAACTATATACACGCAGGTGAGCCGAATCACATTTTGACCTCCACTGAGGCACTGCAAGATCCCTACAACCCTTACATGGTTTTGCGAAGAGGGTTTTGGCCTAGTACAAAAGAGATTTACGAGGACGCCCCCTATAGCGTTTTTAAGAAAACAATAATCGATTCGCATTTTGACACGCGAAACCGAATGGGGCGAACGCTTACCTTTCTTGCAAGAAATCTAGCCGACAAGTGGTCTATCCCTTATAAAGGTAGTCCTCAGTTTATCCCCAAAAGTCACGCCATTGCAGTGGACGGAGAAACTGCGCTTTTGATTGAGGAGAATAGGGCGGGCGAGTTCCTCGCCTCCATCATTATCAATCCCAAGGTGACAGGGTCGGCTTACTTTATCAACCCGACTCAAATCCCCCTTTGTGCTAAGAACGGAAAACCCCTGGACTCTAGTTGTGCAGGTCCGCTTACATTTACGCACATTCAAATCAATCGCTTGATCGGGAGCGACACCCGCTCTCCAAATTTATTTAATCTATCCCAGTGGAAGCCACTGCCCTATGCTTCCAGAGTTAATTTTGAGAAATATGAGATCAATATCAATTCAGGAAGACTTTACTCAGTAGGTAACAACGGAAAAATCTATTGATGGGGTGGATTTGAGGATCCAACACAAAATAACGACTTAATTACTGAAGTAGCGCATCAGTACTTCAGCACCATTAAAGTTGAATGGATTTTCTTGGCTCTATCTTTGGCATTTGTAAAGACCAAAGGTACGGTGTCCGTACTCCGTCATCTCTTCTTTAACTACCGTATCAGCGCCGCTATCAACTGCACTGTTTCTGGCCATTTGAAGAAGATTGGCCTCTACGTCATCCGCACTTCTTGTGTAAAGCCCAAATTCAGTCATCACACTGACCGCAACTTTCCCCAGCGGCTTGCAAGCGCTCACGGATCCGGCGTTTTGCAGATTCACGTTCCCAGACCCTGCTCGAATATCAATCATGCGTGAGGCGCAACCAACTAAATAAAAGCAGATGAAGCCAGTGATGAGATAGGCGGTGGTTTTGCTGTGTTTCATATCGAAATGCTTATGCGTAGGTTTTTTTTCATTTTAGTCTACTTAAGCCCTTTCATGTGCGTATCCAAGGTTTACTTAAGACGGTTGTAAACCACTACGCCGTCCACGATGGTTAATTTAGATCTAAGGTCTCCAATTTGATCAATAGGTACAGTGAAATAGTCTTTATCTAAAACAACCAAGTCAGCAAGGAATCCCTTGGCTAATTGTCCTCTTGTATTTTCCTCAAAACTATCAAAAGCTGAGTAAGTGGTGTACATCGCTAGAGCTTCCTCGCGGCTGGGGCGTTCTTGTGCGCTACCCATTTGAAATCCTGCAACAGTGCGTCCGTCTAAGAACCACTGTAATGCTGAAAAAGGGTTATAGGACATAACGCGGTGTGCGTCCGTGCCAGCACTGACCCGCACGCCGAGTTGAAAGGCTGTTTGAACGCGCGGTATGGAGGCGGAGGCATTTAGACCTCTTTTTTGGATGAAGGTCTCGCCTTGGTAGTAAAAATTATTTTGTACATGCCACCCAACTCCCAAAGCTTGCATGCGGGCCAAGTTTTGTGGAGTGACATCGCTCACATGTGCGACAGACCATCTCAGTTGGGTGATCGGTTGTACTTGATTGACGCTCTCTAAAACCTCTAGGAGGTGATGAAAGGAGTCGTTGTTGTTCCAGTGAAGGGTTACATTGAGGCTTTGCTGGGCGGCCCAAAGTAATGTGTTTCTTAAACGTTCTTTGTCATGATCTGTAGGATGCTCATTGTTGTACATGCTCCAGACTACGTTTTCTCCAAGACCATTGAACTTGTAAAAACCAGATTCACTCTTTTTTTGCTGTGTAATGACTATTCTTTTGAAATCTTCCAATTCCGCGTCTTTTTGAGGTGCGCAGATGCTGTATCGGACTCTAAGCGTAAGTTGGTGTTTTGTATCTAATTCCTCAATAGTGTTGTACGCACTGAGAGGGAGGTTGTATCCGCCGGGATCCATCACACCAGTGATACCTAAGCTGTTCAGTTCACTGAAAAAATGTAGAGTTCCCTGTCTTTCCTGAAGCCGCGTAGGACGAGGCAGGAGGTTGTAGACATCGCTAATGGCTCGGCTACTACCGCTTAACCATCCTGTGTTCAACTCTTGCAAGTCTTCTGCTGATAAACGCGAAAGTAAATCACGTGTTTTTGCGGAGTCGGAGTGCGCGCCACTGAGCAGTGCTTGTATTCCTGTTGTGGACAGCAAGATAGCGTCATAAAAGTGTTGAATATAGACCGGGTGTCCGCCAGCGACTCGGTCTATTTCCGCTTGGGTTGGTTTTCGCTGCTCCTGAAACTGTGTTTCGCTCCAACCCCCGGCAACAATGATCCACTCACTCTTGGGGGTTGATAGGGCCTTGCTTTTGATCCGCGACAGGGCTTGGGGTAGTGTTTTAACGCCGATCCAACTCACCTCGGAGTCAAAGGTGAGTCCTGCACGCACGGCGTGGATATGGGAGTCGATCAGTCCAGGAATGACTGTTGCACCCTCTAGGTCAATTATCTTAGCTTTCTTGGAGACTTTTGAGCGTATCTCCTGGTCTGTACCTACTGCGTTGATGAAGTTGTCTTTGACCAAGATGGCTTGTGCAAAGCTGAAATCTGGCTGAGTGATTTTGCCGTTAATGAGTGCTATCTCGCGAGCGGGTTGAGCAGGCGCTACTTTGAGTTGAGATGCTACATCTGCTGCACACGCTTGCAATTGGTAAAAGCAGCAGCAAAAGCATAACCAAAAGCAAAAGTAAAAACTAAAGCAAAGATCCAAGAGTACATTTGTAAGCAGTGCCGAATTCGGTTTCAATCTACGGTAATGATGGCTATGCAACTTCATCTCGGTACAAAGGGCTTAGTTTCCCTTTTTTAAGATGCAATCGTTTTCAACATAACGGTTGGAGGAGTTGGGTCGACTAACTATTTTTAACTGCGTATACCCATCCTTTTGGCATGTCAGTGTGATGTCCTCTGGTTTTATATTCTTAGCAACATGGCTTCTGTAAACGCCGAGTATGTTTGTTTTTAGTTCTATCTTTACACCGCTTTTTGAAGTCAGCACTGCTTTAGCACCGGCAATGTTGAGTCCCCGCTCATCCCTTACAAAACCAAAATAAGCGGGACCAGCATCTTCAGTGTCGTCCGCTAATTCGTACTCACCTCCGCCGGCGAAACAAGGTGTGCTCAAGAGGGGGCTGAACACAAGAAGGGTGCAACTTGCTAAAAATTTAAGTATTGAATTAGACATGAGTCCAGTAATAATTTAATGAGTTGAAAAGCACAGGCAATAAGCCCCAGACTGCCAACCACAGAAGGTGAGCAATGTATTTGGTCGTTTTGCTGGATAAGGGCAGTGCGGTTGTTATGAGCGCTGCAATAGTGGCAAATAGGGATGCATTAACTATCCAGCCGTACCAATACATCGCAGGTCCCTGGGACTCTGTCATTTTCGCAAACCCGAAGACATACTCATCGACTGCTGGGTAATAGGTGAAGAGGGGAAGTTTGAACAGATCACAGCACACATAAGCCAGGCAAGCGAAAAAACTAAAGCTGAGTAGAAAAAATAGTTTCTTAACTGAAGGCGGTTTCCCTTGCGAAACTGCATGAGAAGTAGACGTTTCCCTCATGACCCAAATCCCCTCACGTTGTTGACGATGTGTCCAACGATGAATGAATACCAACAAATCATTGCAAGTGTGATGGTTAAGTATTTCTTGGCTTTTGAAGATTCATGGGTATCCAAGTTCCAAAGGGCGTAGTAGCCGGGTAATAGAAAGAAGCCTAGAGATACCAAGTGTTCCTTCAGTTCAAAGAAGCCTTGGGTGAGCCACATTCCTTGTTGCTCCATGGGAATTCTGATCGCAATTCGGTATTTTGAGTAAATCCAGCCGCCAAATACAAAACTCAGGACCCACATCAAACAAACGGTGCGCGTATAAAGCGAGCTCTGTACAGCGCTAAACCTGTGCATAACACTGCTGCTTTGAGGGTTGGCGCGGTTGACCACCTTGATCAGCGAGAACGCTTGATGAGTGAGCGCTCCAAGAAGGGCTACAGATAAGAGCCCGTGAACGATGAGTAATATGGACCAAAATACCTCTACGGGGATTAGGCTGTATATGAATTCCATGCGGGTGGTTTTACATAGTCATTTGAACCGCTTCATTATGCTTCACAGCGATCAAATAATGGATACGCGCGCGGTGGGGTAATACCCTCGCGAAACTGGGCTTTAACTCACCCATTGTTTTTTTACCCTCCCCCCGAGCTTGTGCGTTTGATACAGCACAGGGATCTATATCAGATATTTTTTAATACTAAGTAACTATAAAATAAAAGAATATATGATTAATCTTAATTTACTTATCAAATGATAATCATTCTCATTTAGAATTAGGCTTACTGATAGTTACAAAAGCCGCAAGGCAATACAAAGTCTCGTTAGAAATGAATTTATATCCAAAAGACGTAGCGAAATCCATACTCACTTTGGGCTTTATGAGCCTTATGGGCATTGTGGGGCTTCTATTAATTGGTGGGGGCCTCGTTAACAGTGCTTTCGCTCAGGGGGTGAGCGCAGCTGAGGAAGACGGTGAAGTGTGGAGTCTGCACGCGCAGAGTACCTACATTGAACAACGCAAGAATAATTTTTACTCCCCCTATTCCTCTGCCGCGTCTCAAGCGGGCAATACCAGTTTACTCAACCGAACTGGTGGGGACAATAACCGCAGCTTCACGCTGAGCACCACGGCCTTTCTCGGCGCACGCCTTTGGAGTGGTGCGGAGGGTTACTACAACCCAGAACTCTTTGAAGGTGTGCCGTTCTCGGGTGCTTTGGTGGGTCTTGGTGGTTTTCAAAACGGGGAGCTGCAAAAGGGGTCCTTTGTACCAGCCGTTACCTACAACGCAAGAGCGTTCATACGTCAAACATTTGGGCTTGGGGGAGGTGAGGAATATATACCTAAGGGCACAGTGAATCAGTTGGCGGGTACTGTTGACAAAAACCGATTGGTCCTGAGTTGGGGTAAAGTGGGCTCGCTGGACTTCTTTGACATGAATGAGTACAGTCATGATCCGAGGGTTCACTTTATGAATTTCTCTGTTTTCTCAATGGGTGCTTACGGATATGCAGCAGACTCCAAGGGTTTTACATACGGACTAGTTGCCGAGTGGTACCAAGATGATTGGATTATCAAGGGTGGTCGATTGGCTGCGCCAACGAGCCCAAATATTTTAAATATCGATTACACACTAACCAAAGATTACGTTGACCAAGTTGAGGTGACACACAAACACAAGTTGAGCAATCAGCCCGGTGCGCTGCGAGCTGTAGCGTTTGTGCAGCATGCTTATATGTCGACGTATCAAGACGCAATTGTGTTTGCGCAGCAAAACGGCGGCGCTCCAAGTATATTTAATACACGCAAGATGAATACGATGTTTGGATACGGCTTTAACGCAGAGCAAGCCATCAACACCGATGTCGGTGTCTTTGCGCGTTGGAGTTGGAACAACGATCAAACTGAGACTAACACGCTAGATGTGGGGCGCTCACTTGCCCTTGGAACAACGATCAAGGGGACTCGTTGGCAAAGGTCTGATGATACTTACGGCGTTTCCGCCGCATTAAACGCTGTATCCAATGCCGAGGTTCGTTACCTCCAACTAGGCGGTCAAACGATGTTCATCGGGGACGGACAATTACAGTACAAACCTGAGCAAATCTTAGAGACCTATTACAGCGCCAAGGTGGCTAAGGAATTATTCCTCTCTGCTGATTTCCAAAAGATCACCAACCCCGCCTACAACTCCGCAAGGGGACCCGTCAACGTCATCTCCATGAGATTGCACTATGAACTTTGAGGTGTTAAAGTTTGCTTTTCACAGTGCAATAAATCCCGCATTATGAAATGGTGCGTTGCAACATAAAACGTCTTGCCGTATTTAAGGGTAATCAATTATCACGGAGCAAATGATCGTTTCATAATGCAAAATTATTGATTTAACTATATGATTTAATTGGAAAAAATAAAATATTATTGCGACGCAACAAAATCTAATAATTTCAAAATAGCTCATAAACTGTGTACATCAGATCCTTCAAAAGGGCGGTAAGGGCGGGGACAAATGGACCAAATAGGGTTGAGTCAATTTTTATACTAAGGGAGCTAGAAGATGAGTACACGTAAAGCAGAGGCAGCAGCGATTCAAAAAGATTGGGATACAAATCCACGTTGGAAGGGAATCAAAAGGGGCTATACAGCAGAGGACGTAGTTCGCCTTCGCGGCTCCATTCGTAAAGAGCACACACTTGCTCAAAACGGAGCGGAAAAGTTATGGGATTTGGTCACTATTGATGAATACGTTAATTGCTTAGGTGCTTTAACGGGCGGACAAGCGATGCAACAGGTTAAGGCCGGTATCAAGGCTATTTACCTCTCTGGTTGGCAAGTCGCAGCAGATAACAACACTTATGCATCCATGTACCCAGACCAGTCTTTGTACCCTGTTGACTCTGTGCCAAAGATGGTTGAGAAGATCAACAACACCTTTGAGCGTGCAGATGAGATCCAGTGGGCCAAGGGCATCAACCCAGGTGACGCGGGCTATATTGATTATTTTGCGCCCATCGTGGCCGATGCAGAGGCCGGTTTTGGTGGTGTTTTGAATGCATTTGAGTTGTGTAAATCACTCATCAAAAACGGCGCTGCCGGTGTTCACTTTGAGGATCAACTCTCCTCAGCTAAGAAATGCGGACATCTAGGCGGTAAGGTGCTTCTGCCAACGAATGAAGCTGTACAAAAACTGATTTCAGCTCGTTTAGCTGCTGACGTCATGGGTGTTCCAACCATCATTCTCGCCAGAACAGACGCCGAGGCAGCAGACCTCCTGACCTCTGATTACGATGAGCGCGATAAGCCCTTTTTAACAGGCGAGCGCACTCCTGAGGGTTTTTACAAAACGCACAAAGGTATCGATCAAGCGATCTCTAGAGGCTTGGCTTACGCAGAGTATGCGGATATGGTTTGGTGTGAGACAGGCACTCCTGATTTAAACTTTGCTCGCAAATTTGCCGAAGCAATTCGTAGCAAATTCCCAGGCAAATTGTTGGCTTATAACTGCTCACCGTCCTTTAACTGGAAGAAGAACTTGGATGATGCAACGATTGCAAAATTCCAGCGTGAGTTGGCAGCTATGGGTTACAAGTATCAGTTCATCACCTTGGCCGGCATTCACTCCATGTGGTACAACATGTTTGACTTGGCACAGGACTATGCTCAGCGCGGCATGACAGCCTACGTTGAGAAAGTGCAAGAGCCTGAGTTCGCCGCCCGCGACAGAGGCTACACCTTCGTGTCCCATCAGCAAGAGGTCGGAACAGGGTATTTTGATGACGTCACCACTGTTGTCCAAGGCGGTAAATCATCCATTACTGCACTAACTGGATCTACTGAGGAAGAGCAGTTTCATTGAGATAGAGCTCTTGTGAAGTCAAGGTAGGGCGGGGTTATCGCTGGTCTCTAGGGGCACGGTGATAACCCTTTTTTATTGGGTTTTAAGGCGCCAATCGCTCACGGATCCAGTGCTCGCTGGACTCACTCTCTTTGGTGTATTGCAGCCTGTCGTGCAGCCTGTTACGTCTTCCCTGCCAAAACTCCCAGCGATCAGGCCTGAGTAAATATCCCCCCCAGTGAGGTGGACGAGGAGGGTTCAGTAAGAACTTAGCTGCGTACTTGGCAGCCTGAGTTACTAAGGTTGTTCTGGAGGGGATGACCTGACTTTGAGGGCTTGCCCAGGCGCCTATGCGCGAGTCCAGTGGTCTGCTGTTAAAGTAGGCGTCGCTTTCTTGCTCACTTACCTTTTCAACACGACCTTCTATACGAACCACACGTTCAAGCTCTACCCAGTGAAACTGAAGGGATGCGTAGGGGTTGCCTGCAAGCTCTGTTCCCTTTCTGCTGTTGTAGTTGGTATACCAAATGAGTCCCTCAGGACCAAACCCCTTGACCAGGACCACGCGTGTGCTCGGGCGAAGGTTACTTCCAACAGTGGCTAGCGTCATCGCATTAGGCTCAGGAATTTTTGAATCAATGGCTTCTTGTAACCAGGACTCAAACTGCAAATGAGGCTGCTCATGCGATGCTTTCTCGTCCAGTTCTTTGAGCTCGTAGCTCTTGCGCATATCGGCGATAGATTGCAGGGACATTTATAGGGTACCGAGTTGATTAGAATTAACGTTCAATGAAAAAAATAAAAACCTCTGACACAAACCTCGAACACACACAACCCACTGTGATTCTTTTATGTGCTGGGCGTAGCGAACGCTTTAAAGCACACGGCGGAGTGGGCAACAAACTTGATGCAAAACTCAGTCATTTGAGTGTCAAAGATCATGTTTTGCAAAGCGTTCAGGCAAGCGGTCTAACTTATCTCATTGTAGAACCAAAGGATCTGGCCCATCTAAACAACCCCGGAATGGGAGACAGTATTGCATTTGGTGTAGCGCAGTCAATCAAAGCCGGTCTCGCTGATCTTGCGAGGCTTCCCTCTGGTTGGTTGATCCTTCCCGCAGATTTGCCCCTTGTGCAAAGCGAGACGCTTGTGAAAGTGGCGTCTGGGTTGGCTGATGCACAGAAAAATGCCAACCCTAAACTCACCCCAAAGCCTGATGCTACGAGTCATGCACCTGTTCATTTAGAACGAACTACCGTTGCGCCCGTGTACTATGGGCAAAGGGGGCATCCCGTTGGATTTTCTAAAGCATTCCTGAAAGATCTCTTGTCCCTAAAAGGCGACCAAGGGGCCAAAGAACTGTTGCAGGCTTATCCTCCGCAGCTGCTAGAGGTTCAAGACCGAGGATGTGTATTGGATGTCGATACACCTGAGCTTTTGGAGGAGGCCCGGAATTGGTGGCAAACAAATCTGTCTAAGCATTAATCCAGGTGGGTTTACGACCGCATCTCGTTCATTCAATCCAAGGTATATTCGTACAAAACTGCTTTCACAACCAGATAGGTTTCCATGATTCATCCAGTCGTCCTTAAAGTAACAGAGCGCATTAAGCTCAAAAGTCAAATCACTCGCAGCACTTATCTTAAACGAGTGGACGCTATGGCAAAACGGCAAAGGGGTAGCGATCGGTTAGGTTGCGCTAATGTCGCCCACGCCGTTGCTGCAATGCCCGTAGATGACCGCTTTAAGGTGGTGAGCGAACGCGCGCCCAATATTGGCATTATCAATGCCTATAACGATATGCTCTCTGCGCATGCGCCGCTCAGGTACTTTCCCGACATAATCAAAGACGAAGCCCGCTTACACGGATCAACAGCTCAAGTAGCGGGAGGGGTGCCCGCTATGTGTGACGGTATAACGCAGGGCACGCCTGCCATGGAGCTGAGTTTATTTAGTCGAGACGTGATCGCAATGGCAACCGCAGTCTCTCTTAGTCATGATATGTTTGACGCTGCCCTCATGCTCGGGGTTTGCGACAAAATAGTGCCAGGACTCTTAATAGGTGCGCTTAATTTTGGGCATCTTCCAACCGTTTTTGTACCCGCTGGTCCGATGTTGACTGGCCTGTCTAACTCAGAGAAGTCAAAGATTCGTCAAAAGGCCGCGCAAGGACTCGTGAGTCGTGAGGAGCTCTTAGCGTCTGAGAGTAAGGCATATTCAGGTGAGGGAACTTGCACCTTCTACGGAACTGCAAATAGCAATCAAATGTTACTAGAAGCCATGGGGCTTCATGTTCCGGGTACAGCGTTTGTGAACCCAACAGAGCGTGCTGCGCGTGAGGCCTTAACAAGGGAGGCCGTTCGTACAGTGCTAGCTATCACGCATTCAAAACGATTTACCCCGATCGGTCAACTTGTGGATGAACGTTGCATCGTGAACGCAGTCGTCGCACTCTTGGCAACGGGGGGGTCAACCAACCATTTGATCCACTGGGTAGCCGTTGCTAAGGCTGCAGGCATATCTATTGACTGGGATGATTTTGCTGAGCTCTCTGCGGTGACGCCGCTCATTGCGAGGGTTTATCCCAACGGTGAGGCTGATGTCAATCAATTTCAGGCGTGCGGTGGACCAGGCTATGTGATTGGTGAATTATTAAGAGCTGGGCTTATGCACGCTGATGTTTTAACTGTCAAAGAGGAGGGGATTAAACCTTTCTCTAAAGTTGTTCATTTCAGTCAAAACGCCTTAAGCTGGAGTACTCCAAGCGCTGGTCAAGATTTGTCCATACTGAGAACCGTAGAAGACCCCTTTAGCAAAACAGGTGGACTCGTCCTACTCAAAGGTAACCTTGGTCGAGGTGTGGTGAAGGCTTCAGCTGTTCCCACTGAACTTCACCTCGTACAGAGCAAAGCAAAAGTATTTGATTCTCAAGACGCCCTCCAAAAGTCATTTCAAAGTGGGGAGTTAGAGTCGTTTTGTGAAAGAAACGGTGGGGTGATTTGTGTGGTGCGTTGGCAAGGGCCGAGCGCAAATGGAATGCCTGAGTTGCACAAGCTCACACCACCGCTTGCAGTGCTGATGGGCAAGGGTTACAAAGTTGCCTTGGTAACTGACGGGCGTATGAGCGGAGCATCGGGACAGGTGCCCGCAGCGATTCATTTGACACCTGAGGCTTCGCTGGGCGGGCCTCTTGCGAAAGTGCAAGATGAAGACACCGTGGTTCTGGATTTAGAGCGAGGTGTGTTGGAGGTTTTAGTGGATCCGGTTGTGTGGGGTGAGCGAACACTTAGCCAGATTCCAGTTGAGCTCGTACAAAATAACAGCGAGGGTTTGGGGCGAGAGCTTTTTGCTGGATTTAGAAAAAATGTGTCCTCTGCTGAGGACGGTGCGGTTTCTTGGCTCTAAAAAGCGATTACTAGAATTGATCATGAATACTCAAAGTTTCGATAAAGACCATCCACTCACGGCCTTAGAGGTCATGCAAGATGCACCGGTCATACCCGTCATCGTCGTTGAGGAGTTGGAGGATGCGGTCCCTATGGCCAAGGCTCTCCTTAAAGGGGGCATTCGCATGCTTGAAGTCACCCTTAGAACGCCCAAAGCACTAGAGGTTATTAAGGCTATTTCCGATCAAGTGCCAGGCGTTATTGTGGGTGCTGGTACGGTTAGGAATCCTGACCAAGCACTCGCAGCAAAACATGCGGGCGCGCGCTTTGCTGTTAGTCCTGGTTTTACGCTAAACATTGGCCGCGCTTGCAAAGATCTTGGGATGCCTTTGTTGCCCGGTGTTGCAACAGCGGGTGAGATCATGCAGGCCCAGGACGAAGGTTTTAATGAGTTGAAATTTTTCCCAGCCTTACAAGCAGGAGGCGTCAAAATGCTTCAAGCATTTAGTGGGCCCTTTGTCGATGTCAAGTTTTGCCCAACGGGTGGAATAAGTACGGCGAATGCTCACGAATTCTTAGCCCTTAAAAACGTAATCTGTGTAGGCGGTTCTTGGCTGGTTCCGCAAAAAGCAATTGCGGAGAAGGACTGGGATTTGATTAGCCGTTTGGCAAAAGAGGCTAAGAATTTAGCTACTTGATGTTATTTGCCGAACACTCGGTGTGCAAGAGATTACTAGACCATTAATGAGCTTTGATTTAAAAAAAGCTTGCCCCTTGGTCTAGAAATGTCTAATCGGCTCTTTGAATCAACTCTATCTTATAGCCATCTGGATCTGTGATGAAGGCGATGAGTGTATTGCCCCCCTTAACAGGACCGGGTTCGCGAGTAATGTTGCCACCTTTGCTTCGAATTAGATCGCAGGTTGCGTATACATCCTGAACGCCTAGCGCCAAGTGTCCAAAGGCGCTGCCCATCTCGTAACTCTCAACTCCGTAGTTGTAGGTCAACTCAATTTCCGCTTGGTGAGGATTCCCCTCAAACCCCACAAAGGCCAGGGAGTACTTTTGGTCAGGGCGGTCCGTGGTTCGCAGTAACTGCATACCCAGGACTTGGGTGTAAAAATCTATGGATCGCTGGAGGTTTCCAACGCGAAGCATGGTGTGAAGAAGTCGCATATTTAAGGAGTGGTATTGGTTAGTTGGAGTGGGGGATGCTTGGTTCCAAGAGGAGTGCACAAAACCAGTGAAAGACAACCCCCCTCGCCAGAACAAATGCTTGAGGATGAGTGCCTAATCATCTTACAGGAAATCTAGCCCGGTTAATTTTAGCGGTACTCACCCAAATACGTTGAGCGCGTGATGAACTTGGGAGTGGATAGGCCCCTTGGGGGGGCGGGCTGGTAAAGGGTATCGGCCCCCACATCCCCTTAGCGAGTCAAGAATCAAAGGCCCATGCCGATACAAGTCATGTAGGGTTCGTTTGGGACGCTAAATTATCAAAATATGGGGGCCAGCATGGAAGCAGAAACACTATTGACGTTAGCGGTTGTTATTGTGGCTCTACCCTTTGCCTTGCTGGGTGGTTTCGCGATGGCTTTTGCATATGCAGCACTTGAAAAAGACGAGGCTTGATCTAAAAATTCAGAATAGAAATTGGCATATTGATTGCTAATAATTTGCTCTGTAAACAGTTTTATGAATGAAGGATCGACATGTTTCTAAGGGGAATTGCAGTGTAAGAATAGCCAAGGAGAATACATCATGGGTTCAGAATACGGATTTAAAGTGGACGGTTGGGGGTCAAGTTGGAGCGGCTCAGATCAGTTAGCGGAGGGACGAAGAGTTGCTCGTCTGAATAAGCTCAAAGCCTTACTTGACGCCTTGAAGTCAGGCGACTTAGAGGGCTCTCAAAAAGCCATTAATGAGCTATGGAGCTTTGATGCGACTTTGAAGCTTGATCCGTACTTGATCAAAATAGCCAACGCCCTGTCCAAGAAACTCATGTATGAGGCCCAAAAAACAGCTATGGCTATGCAGGCTGATAGCCATCATTTTGCTGCCCATGTTCCTTTCAAGCCCCACATGAACACAGGTGTGAATCCAAATGCGCACACTAACGTGCACACTAACGTGCACGCGTCTGTTCCCGGTGTTACATCTATAAAACCACAAACGCATCTAGATCCAGCTCCTCGAAAGGCAACAGAGGGTGAATTCGGACGCATTATTGATGTTTCTGCTTAAAACAAGCACTCACTCATACTTGAGCTCGGATGGACTCAGTTAGTTCAAGACAAATGGTGCAAGAAAAATTATTACTTTTTATCGGACAGTGGGTTCACGCATACTTTTGAGTCACTCTTCTTCGAGCAAGAGCAAGTGACAGAATAATCTTGTAGCGTCTCTTTGGTTACGCCGCTGACGGTAAACTGTTTCGAGTTACTAGGCAAAACGTACAGTTTGGGGAGCAAACCGCGTTTAACTGTTTTTCCGTTCTTAAGCCGCACATTCGCACCTGAGCAGGAAATGGGGCCTACCAGTTTGTTTTTAACCGAAAAAATAAGTGTCTCATTGGCCTCAGGCGCCCAGCCCGCCATGATTTCGACTTGCGCCATCTCAGCACTGGAGAGCTCTGTCTCCGTTAAATCGGATTTCTTCTCAAATAAGCCCCAAGCCAAGGTGTGTTGATTTGAGCACATCAACACAGTGAGTCCAAGGTTGAGAAGGAATAGCTTTGGAGAAGGCATGGGTTATGGGGCTTAATTTTGACAACCAAAAACTGATCCCCAATTGGTCTTAAAAACCCAAGTGAACACAACCTCAGTTGTACCGAACAGATAATTGCCGGGAGCTGGTTTGTAGGATTTAGTGCGCCAAAGAATCAATCGCGTCAATTGAAAAATGGGAGGCAAATTCCTGTGCAATCAAAACATTACCCTCCAACAATGCAGCCCCAATTTTAATCAACAACTGATTTAATTGCAAAGAGGGCTCAATGTGGAGTAAGGCTGACAAAGCACGTTTTGCGGTGTCAATATTACCCGCTTTAATGGCCATCAGCATCACTGTTGCCATTTGATCGCGTTGTCTAATTTGATCCCCAAAGGAGGATCCTTTACCGCTGAAACTACTGCCCCAAGACGGTAGTGAAGATTGATTGTCCGGTGATGATAGATTTTCCGCTTGCATGTTACTTCCCTTTGTTTAATTACATATGTCTTTCCTGTTTACTGAATTCGACACAAATGACCGATTGGGGGTGACTGCTCCCTTGGTTGGTCTGGGACTACCCCTACCAACTGTCGGAAAAATTACACTAACCCATGCATGATTAGCAGGAAAAGTGCCAACTGGATGTTGCTTCCGAACTCATGGCACAGTTCTAATTGGGCTCTTGGAGTAATCGATGCTGCTGCAGCCCTCAATTTAGGGGTCAAAGGGGCCGTGCTGGGTTTTATGTCCTCTTGCCAATGCCTGTAAGAGGGGGCGGGAGAGAAGCCTGTTGGAGGGCGTTTTATCGCGCCCTATAAGTTTTCTTTAATGGGTCTTATGTCTTAGGTCTTAGGTTTTACTATTCGCTGCACCGACAGTGTCTAGGAATCTGATGTCTTTGTTTTTTTAGGGCGAGACTTTCGCGTGCTATCGGAAGCATCCATAACCGTAAACAAAGTAATTGAATTGTTCCAGATATTGACCTCTTTAATGATTTGCTCTTGCAGCAGTTTAGAGGCCTTGTAAGCGGTGAGTTCATTGATTTTGTGGAAATCGTCCTCAAAGTCAAACTCAAAGCTCCCCGGTTCTACGGTGATATCGGTTTCACTGAAATTGTCGTACTTGCTATATTTAAACCTGATTTTTGGGGCGTTCGGATCTTTGATTATTTCAGTACTAAATGTCAGTTTCTTGGTGACCGAATGATTTTTTAGTAGCTGAATGAGTTGGGGTAAGTTTTTCTCAAACTTAATGAACTCAGACTTAGATTTAACTCTGAGCTGATGAACCTTTTTGACACTTCTAGCGCGTGTTCTTTTAGGTTTGTCGCTTGAGTAATCGGAGTTCTGCGTCATAAGAGTCATTATATCGGGCTGTGTATTTTCTTTTCTTATATGATGCGACGATACGTTTCACTCTGGTCATAGTCTAAGTGATAACTTATGAAGCACTAACACAACATACTTTAAACGCAATTTGATATTTACTTGGAAAAAGTTTGTCAACAAAAAAGTGAACATGTCCACTATAAAAATTGCATTAATGATATTGTCAATAGGGTTTTTAATAAAAAAATCCCTTTTGCTTAAAAAATGTGCACCCCAGTGAGAGGCTCATAAATGCTCGATTTTTAAGTTTTGAGGGGTGTGTTTTCCACTTAATTTGTGAATAACTTCGTTAAATAATTTTTTCAAAAAAAATAATTTTCAAAGTCAATTTCAGTGTAAATTGTGATATCGATTTGATTAAAAATTAAAGAATCTGCTTGTAAATAATCTCAAAATTTTTTGGATCCATCTAAATTGATTGAGCTGAATATTTTTTATTTTTTTAATGCTGCAACTGCTGCTCTAAGCGCGAGTAAATAACTGTCTGGTCCAAATCCACATATTTGTCCTAAAGCAATCTCAGCTAAAACCGAGTGGTGCCTGAATTCCTCTCTTGCATGGATATTGGACATGTGGACTTCAACGATCGGACATTTGAGGATAGCCAACGCATCTCGGATGCCGTAGCTGTAGTGTGTCCATGCCCCTGCGTTGATCAATACTGCACCGACTGATTCGGCGTGAGCTTTGTGGATTCGCTCAACCATCTCACCCTCAAAGTTAGTCTGAAAACACTCAAGCTCTACGGCAAGCTCTTTCGCCAAATCGTTCAGGCTTTTATTGATTTGCTCAAGAGTTGCCGTACCGTAGTGGGCCGGATCTCTTTTGCCGAACATGTTCAG
>CAJAYT010000042.1 GCA_903949285.1 uncultured Burkholderiales bacterium | reverse complement strand
TGATACGCTGCTTAAGGGCTCTTAAGTTATCTTCTGATTTGTCCATATTAGGACTGACTGAGTTAGCTACCCAACCGATCAAATCTAATCCTCTTGATCGAATGGAGTCAACGGTTAAGAGTGCATGATTAATACAACCAAGCCTTAACCCAACCACCAAAATAACCGGTAAATCTAACTGAACGGCTAGGTCTGCAGTATCAAAGGTATCCGTCAATGGCACCCTAAACCCGCCAACACCCTCAACAACCACGGCGTCTGCTGCGTCTCTCATCTTCCTAAAACATTTCAAAATATGATTGGGCTCGATCACCCTCCCCTCCAATGCACTGGCGATGTGAGGAGCAACCGGTGTTGTAAAGAGATAGGGACAAACCAGGCTTTGATCCAGCTTTAAAGAGGAGGCCTGCATTAATGAGTCAACATCCTCGTTACACCAGGTCTTCCCTTTTAAATAAGCACCCGCTGCAACGGGCTTCATTCCTGCGACCCTATACCCCTTCTCCGCTTGAAGGTGCACGATTGCACTGGCAACCAAGGTTTTACCGATCTCGGTATCCGTACCTGTTATGAAACAAGATATTGGCTCGTCAAATAGTGGATGTGTCACAGCGTGTCTAGTCTGGGATTAAGTTGGAAATGGATTGCAAATGGATTGCAAATGGATTGCAAATAAATTGGAATCAGATTGGTATTGCCTTAAGTCCACCAAGTAGTTGTTCAACTTGATTTATTGTGTGCGCAGCAGAGAACGTTACCCTAAGTCTTGCGCTGCCCTCGGGCACCGTGGGCGCTCTGATCGCACTCACCCAAAGCCCTTGCTCCTCTAGCGCCTTAGAGGCTGCGAGGACCCGTGCGTTGGTTCCTATCACAAGTGGCTGTATAGGCGTTTGAGAAGGCAGTAATTTCCAGTCCCTAGAATGCCGCCCTATTTCAGATTTAAAGAGTTGGGTTATTTCAGACAAGTGCTTGCGCTTGGACGCACCTACCTCCCCCCCAATTAAGTCAAGACTTGTGAGCAGTGCATGGGCACAGGCCGGGGGAGCAGCTGTTGTATAGATATAAGACCTGGCTTTTTGGACAATCCAGTCAATCAAGTATTCATCGGCACAAAGGAATGCACCTGCTACCCCTGCAGCCTTACCCAGAGTACCCATATAAATTACTCTGCTTGAGCGAATATTGAAATGCTCAAGCGCTCCTCGTCCCCGAGCACCTAATACTCCAAATCCGTGTGCGTCATCGATGACCAACCAAGCACACTCCTCCTCACAGACTCTAATCAGTTCGACCAAAGGTGCAATATCGCCGTCCATACTAAACACACTGTCTGTCACGACGATTTTGTTGCTGGACGCAGAGGCTCTCAACAACTCACGAAGCTTGGCATGATCACAGTGGGGGTAGACCGTGCAAGCGGATTTGGACAGGCGGACCGCGTCAATGATCGATGCGTGATTAAGGGTTTCTGAGAACACCTCGGCCTCGCCCTTGTTCAACTCAACGAGTGAGGTGATAACTGCAAGGTTAGCCATATACCCCGTACAAAAGTACAAAGCCCTGGCAGACTCGATGTGCGCAGACATGAACTCTGCTAATCTGTCCTCGAGTTGCGCGTGCGCTTTTGAGTGGCCACTGATAAGATGGGAAGCACCGCTGCCCACACCGTAAAGACTTGCCCCCTCTTGAAGGGCCTCTACGATTCTTGGATCGCTTGCGAGACCTAAATAATCATTACTATTGAACGCGAGCATTTGACGTCCATCGACCAACACCTGCGTAGCGCAGGGTGACTGCGCCTCTTTGCGAACGCGGTAAAGCCCGGCCTGCTTTAAGGCCTCTAAACGGGCTCGGATATCTTCAATCACAAACTATTCACCTTGCTCATCTCAACCCATGACCTCATCAAAGACGGCGAGTGTGCGCTGGGCAAGGTGAGTCACCTCAGAGTCGCTCAAAATATAAGGCGGCATCAAGTAGACAGTCGTACCAATGGGTCTGAGGAGCATTTCATGTTTAAGTGCTGAGGCAAAAAATCTTCTTGAAAATGTCTCTTTCAAGAGCGGATCCTCAACCTGTGCGTCAAAGGCCCAAATCATTCCTTGGTTTCTAAAATGTTTGACCCTAGAGTCACTTTGCAAAGGTCGCAGTGCATTTGTAATAGTCTGACTGAGTTGTTTGTTGGCCTTTAATGTTTGGTCTTCCCTAAATATAGCAAGCGTTGCCAGTGCAGCGCTACAAGCAAGAGGGTTCCCTGTATAGGAGTGAGAATGTAGGAACGCCTTTGAGACTTTTGCGTCGTAAAAAGCGCGGTAAATCTCATCTCTCGTCATCACCAAGGATAGCGGCAAGTATCCACCACTGATGCCCTTTGAGAGACACAAAAAGTCCGGCCAACAGTTGGCATGCTCAAACGCAAAGAACTCGCCCGTTCGTCCACATCCCACAGCAATCTCGTCTGCTATCAAGTGCACGCGGTATTCATCACAAAGCTCCCTGACGCGTTTAAGGTAGACGGGGTCGTGCATAGCCATGCCGCCAGCGCACTGCACTAAAGGCTCTAAGATAACGGCGCAAATGCTTTCTGCGCGAGCTTTAAGGAGCGCCTCAATTTCCCCTGCTGCGCGCAAAGCCACGGATTCCCGTGACGCTCTTTCATCGGCCTGGCTCCCATTTAAATGGACAGCCTGCCTGTCATCGGGGGACATCACAACATGAGTCTGTTTGATGAGCTCAGCGTAAGCTGTCTTAAATATAGGCACGTCTGTCACGGATAGTGCACCAATTGTCTCTCCGTGGTAACCGCCCTTGAGGCAAATGAACTCTTGCTTTTTAGTGTGTCCTGTGTTCTTCCAAAAATGAAAACTCATCTTAAGCGCGATCTCCACAGCCGAGGCTCCGTCGGATGCGTAGAACACATGTCCGAGCACATTTCCTGTTAAGTCGGATAGCGACTCTGAGAGCTCCACGACGCTGTTGTGGGTAAATCCCGCAAGCATTGCGTGCTCAAGTTTGTCCAGTTGTGCTTTGACTGCAGTGTTGATTCTTGGGTTGGCATGTCCAAATAGATTGACCCACCAAGAACTGATAGCGTCTAAATATCTGTGCCCCTGGGGATCGAAAAGCCAAGCACCCTCTCCTCTGGACACAGCGATGAGTGGGGTGTTCTCATGATGCTGCATCTGGGTGCAGGGATGCCAAACACTTTTTAAGCTGCGCTGAACTAAATCAGTTGAGTCGGGGTTCACGGTAGTTAACAACTAAGTTCCTATGGACGAAAGCATCAGCGAGTGATTTATTTTGTAGGTTGAATTAACTTAATCTGCATCGGAGCAGCAACGACAAACCACACCAGCATAAGCCCTGTGCTGACTAAGAATACGGCTTGGGCTCCGTAACTCTTGGTGAGCCAGCCCCCGCCTACCGCACCCGCAAAGATACCCAGGCTTTGAAGTGTGTTGTACACCCCCATCGTGGCCCCCCTTGTCGCGGGGCTTGCCATTTTGGAGGCAAGACTGGGTTGACTCGCCTCTAAAATATTAAATCCACAAAAGAAGAGGAACAATAAGAGTTCAAGTGTGTAAAGACCGGGGGTTGCAAGGGACTGAGAATACCAACCCAACTCAACAAGAGCAACCAGAGCAATAGACCCCAGGAATAGAGGCTTTAGCTTACCGCGCCTCTCCATCGGAAAGAGTGTTCCCCCCATCACCACGAAGGACAAAAGCACTGCTGGCAAATAAACCCAACCGTGATGGGCGGGACTGATGCCGGAGGAAACAAGCATAGCTGGGATAGAGGCCCAGTTGGCGAGCTGGACTGCATATAAAACAAAGACACCTACATTGAGCCTTAAAAGATCAGTCTGAAGGAGTGTGGCTCTTAGGCTCAACTCCTCCCCTGTAGAGGCCCTCAAGTGACTGTGTAACTGGGGCTCTGCAGGTGTCCACCACGCTACAGCTGCCATGCCAATTAAACCCAGCACTGCAGTCACTGCGAATACACCTGATAAGCCGCCCCACTGAGATAACACAGGCCCAATAACAAGGGAGAGCGCAAACATGAGACCAATGCTTGCACCGATCAAGGCCATACCAAAGGTCCTCACATGGTCCCTCGTCTGGTCAGCCAAGAGTGCAGTGACTGCGGCTGATACAGCGCCGCATCCTTGTAAAGCCCTACCCCACGCGAGTGCGTCCACACTCGTTGCAACTGCGCCCAACACGCTGCCCACTACGAATAAAAATAGTCCGAACTGAATAACCCGCTTACGCCCAAAGCGGTCTGCAGCTAAACCGAAAGGTATTTGCAAAACGGCTTGAACTAGTCCGTAAATACCCATTGCCATACCGACCTTGGTCGGATCGTCCCCACCCACGTAGTGCTGGGCTTCCAACACAAATATGGGTAAGACCATGAACAGGCCCAGCATGCGCAGCGCGTACACAAAGGCCAAAGACCAACTTGCGCTTTTCTCGCCAGGTGTCATCTTTAACG
>CAJAYT010000041.1 GCA_903949285.1 uncultured Burkholderiales bacterium | reverse complement strand
GTTTGAAATCATGAAAAGGAACAATATCGCCTAAACCAACTTTAGCGGCAAGCTCTTGAGCTACCACCAAAGCGTCACCTGTGAGCATCTTTAGCGAGACACCAAGTTCATTGATTTGTTCAATAAATTGACGGGCGTCCGTTCGAGGTGGATCAAATAGTGCCACCAAGCCTATTAGCTGTAGACTATCTTTACAGGCACCCTGAGCTACAGCTAAGACTCTGTAGCCTGTTTTGCCTAGTTCTTCTGTCATTTTTTGAATGCTTTTCATATCCGATGGACTCACTAAACATGCTTTGGTAACGCTGGCTACAGCGCCTTTCATGACATATTGGGTATCACCGCTTATGAGAACTGTGGCTTGAGTGCATCTGGAGACGGCATCAAAAGGTTCAAAGGCGACGATTTCAAAATCACTTTGCTTCTGAGCCGGTGTACGGTATCGTGATTCGTTAATGAATGCAGTATCAATTGGGTCTTGATTAGACTCTTGTGATGCCATCGCACCTGCCGATATCACTTGATCTTCACTGTGTATGCCCAACGGCTTAACGCAAGCGATCTGCAGTTGATTTAGGGTAATGGTGCCTGTTTTATCGATACAAAGCTGTGACATCGTAGCCGCATCCTCAACGGCACTCAACCGCGTGACAAGTACGCCGTGCTTGGATAGATCTTTTGCGCCAACCGACAGACAGACTGTAAACATGACGGGCAAGGATATTGGGATGGCACTCATTAATAAAATGAGCAAAATAGGAACTGTCTCCCAAAGCGCTGTGCCGCGTATCAACGCGAGCGTGATGACTAAAATCATCATGGCTGCAACAACGAAAAATAGCCAAGAGACTACTTTGATAATCACTTGTTCAATATGGAGTTTAGGGGACGCCTTTTGTATGAGTGCTGCGGTTTTTGCATATCGTGTTCTCACCCCTGTGTTCTCGACGATTGCCTGAGCCTCGCCTCTTTTGATCGTAGATCCAGAGATCAATTTGTCATTCGTTTTGCAATGAATGTCGATCGACTCGCCAGTCAATGCGGACTGATCTATATCCAACTCTCCCTGCGTGATCACTAAGTCGGCCGGGACGAAGTCTCCTGTTCGAACACGTACCGTATCTCCTGGCACCAAGTCTTTTGCAGCAATCACAGTCCACTGGGAATCCCTTAGGACACGAACTTTAACCTTGAGTCGCTGCTGCAAGGTTTTAATCACTTTTGAGGCTTGTTGCTCAAGAAAATAACTGAGACAAGCATTTATAACCAATAGAGTACTAACTACAGTTACATCTTCGAACTTATTTAATAGAAGCGAAATAATGATGATGAGCTCTAGCATCCATGATGAAGGCTCCCAAAATTTACTTAAAAATATTATTATTAAATTAGGATTTTGTTCTGGAAGTTCGTTAAGGCCGTACTTTAGCAGCCTATTGTTGACTTCAAACGAAGACAGACCCGAAAGAGGATTGGGCTGCTCAATTAAATTATTTATTGTATTTTTGATCACTCATGCCCTCTAAGCCCTGTATTAATTGAATACACAGCATACTCCTAGTTGATGGCGCGAGTGAAGGTAAGGCAGTAAACCCTTGTTATCTGCAGATGGGCTTTAATGCGGTGGATTCTTTGGAAATAAAAACTCAGAACGAGCGAGATACATTCGGTTGGCCTTCAAATAACGGCGCTAAATGCGAGTGGATATTGGTGTGCGGAAAACGCTACCTTGTCTTTAGATACTTTGTGCTAAATTAAAGTTATTAATTATTCGGAGAAAACATGGCAACTATCAATCGCCGGCACTTACTTGGAGCAAATATAGCGCTTGCCAGTGGATCAATACTCTCTACCAATAAGAGCTTTGCAAACGAGCAGCCAAATGGCGAAACATCTACTGTGACAACGGATGGCAAATACGGCGCGGGTAATACGGGACTTGGTCTGAGTAGCCGATTGTCCGAGTTCACCTCCAGTATTCAATTCAATCAACTCTCCCATGAAGCAGTCCACGAAGCCAAGCGCGCGACCCTTGATTGGTTAGGTTGCGCGTTAATTGGTAGTCGACACCCCACATCATTAAGCCTTGTGAAGACACTGCATTCGATTGGATCTTATCCAGCGGTTCGGGTCATTGGCCATCCAGGTCTCAAACTTAGCTTATTAGATGCGCCTGTTGTCAACGGGCAGATGGGTCACATCCTTGATTTTGATGACACCCATCTTGGAGGGGTGATTTTGCATACAAGTACAGCCACAATGCCGGCCCTCTTGGCAATTGGCGAACAAAAGAAGTTAAATGGGAAAGACCTCATTGTTGGCCTAGTCGCTGCTTTCGAAGGCGCAATTCGAACCGGCCAAGCTATGCCTAATCACCACCGCGGTGGATGGCACCTGACAGGCACACTGGGAACGGTTGCCGCTTCGCTAGGGGCTTCAAGAATGATGAGCTTAGATGCGAAGTCGACTTTAATGGCGCTGGGAATTGGCTGTACCCAAGCTGCGGGTATGCAGCAAAATCGTGGTAGTGACTGCAAATCTTTGCACGCGGGTAAATCAGCATATCACGGTGTTTTAGCTGGAACCCTTGCCGCTAACGGCATTAACAGTTCCCCGGAGATCTTAGAGGGTAATTTAGGCTTCACCAGAGTCTATAGTACAACTCAAAATCTGGATTCACTGACAAAAGATCTTGGTCAAGAGTGGCTAATTACAAAAAATGGATACAAACCTTATTCCTGTGGAGTGGTTTTACATCCATTAATTGATGCTTGCATAGCCGTTTCTCAAAAGTCTCAAGTACCGGCAACTGAGGTTGCCAAATTCGAAGTTTTTGTACATCCCGCTGTGATTCGTATCACTGGAGTTGATAAACCAGGTTCTGGGTTGATGTCTAAGTTCAGTGCCAACCACGCCGCCGCCGTATCGTATATTGACAGGGCTGGAGGGGTGCCAGAGTTCACCAACGAGAAGTCCCAAGATCCCCGCGTCGTTGGCCTCAGACAATTGATATCTATTCAGGCTTCATCGCAGTTGAATTTGGATCAGGCGATAGCTAGGGTTACCGCAAAATCAGGCGCTCAATTTGAAGTAACAATCGAACATGCTAAGGGCACAGTACAAAACCCTATGAGCGATGCTGATATTGAACTGAAGTTTATGCAAAATGCAAAATCGACTTTGTCACAAGCCAAAGCTAGGAGAATTGCCGAAGTGGTATGGAATTTAGAAAATCTTGTGGATATAAATATTTTGGCTAAAGAATATTCTTAATGACTAGAGAATGAATTCAAAAGGAAAGTAAATAGATAAATAGATCGCAATATTTACTTGTAATCAAATTTCATTTGTTCTGAAATTAAAACACCTTGACTCATCAGTTCGCAAAGTCCGACGTACTTTGCTAATGGCGTAGAGTAACTCTTCTGATTGGGTAAAAACAATCATGATATTGAATTTGCTAACTCTCTATGAAACTAACGAGTGACTAAACCAAACTATTCGCACAGGGATTTTCAATTTTCTTCACTACTGACTTCATGCGACTCAGATACCAGATCAATCAAACGATATGCGCTAGTCCGTTCTTTAATTGCTGTTAATGAATTTATTTTTGTTCCCCCAACTCATATCGTAAGTGAAAGCGTACGCTGTATCAAACACTACATTGGTTTAATGGGGCAAAAGAAAATGCCCTGTTAAAGATAACAGGGCATTCAGATTGGTGGCCTGGGGCGGAATCGAACCACCGACACAAGGATTTTCAATCCTCTGCTCTACCGACTGAGCTACCGGGCCGTAAGGAATGAAATTATAGCATTAAGTCTAGACTTGGGCCAAGAGCTTGCAATCAGGGAGTCCATCGGGGTTTTTAGTACGAAAAACGGATCGAGAAACCAGGTTTGTCGAGGCCTTCCTACGCAGTTGGGAATAGGCCATCCTGGCGCGAGGGTAATTTGGCGTCGTTTAACACGACATTCGAGGGTATTCAATATCGGACATTTAAATTGATTTGATTAAGAGAGTTAAATCCAAATGTGTGATTGAGGAGAGTGCCCAAGTAAATTCCCCAGTTTTTGCCCGAATAACCTAATCCTAGAGTAGTGAAATTACTATCTATCATTGCCGTGTACCCATTACCAGACGAACAGGTTGAGCACCGAAGAGTTGTAAAAAGCATTGTTTGATAATACCGATCAAGGCCATTTAGTTTTATTCCTAAATCGGCAGTTTTGCTAATTTGATAACCAATATCGGTTGACCATATTCTGGGTACTTTTAAAGTTGCGTCTTGATTACCATATCGTCCAGTAAGGGGGGGTATTGTTCCATTTTGAATGATTGAACCAGTTGGAAAAGTAGCATTCAGGTTTCGATTCAAATAAGGAGAATTATTAAGACTGACAGAGTTGAAAAAGTTGTAGATCTGAAGATCGCCAAAAATTGGGGATGTGAAGTTTCTATATCCAATGTCAAGATCAAAAGAATACGACTGTCCAATTGAGGAGGGGGTTTGCAGTTCTGGAACTTGAGGAGTCATAGAGACCCAGTTTTCATTAAGAACAGTTAATGCACCATTAGGACCAGCACTCACAGTGCCTTGGTAAGAACGTTGAGTAAAACTATTTAAAGAAAGTGCATGAATAGAGCCTTCCATACGTAGTCCAGATTTATTTGAAATTAAACATCCAGCTTCTAAGCCAACACCAGTTAAAGCCGAAGAAGATATGGAGGGAGAAAAATGACTACCTTGAGGGACATTAAGACCTTGAGAATTGACTGAGTTATAAATAACCAGTGCATCTGGATTTGATGAGGCAGTAGCTAAATAAGATTTCTCCATGCCCAATTGACAATCACTGTATGAAAGATGCAAGTTCGCTCTTCCAATGCCAGAGGCGAACAATTTATTTGACTTTAATTCAGGATTTGTTGTGTTGCCGTTTACCAAATCATTTATCGAGTAAACATTGGACGTTGCACTTGTTGTTAAGCCAGCCCCAAAAGCTACATCATATTTTGAATCTGTATAGAGCGAGGGTGACACTACTTGCGCGCTCAACAATAAAGAATTGGAGGCGCATAATAAAAATAGCCAGAATTTCTTCTGGCTAATAATAGAGCTATTCACTGCAAAGTAAAGTGTTAATGTGAAGTAGAAACAGTAGTAGTTGCAGAACTAACGGAAGTAGAAGATGATGAATTGTTAGACGTTAAAGCAGTCAGACCAGATCCAAAGGCAAGTAACGTAACACCACCATCAATATAAAGTTGATCATTAATGATTTTCCCAACAATATTAGAGTTGCTGTCAGTAATATTTGCTGATTTTCCAGAAACAGAGTAATTCCCTCCATATCCACCGGAAGATGAAATAACAACTGTATCATTTAACCCATTTGTTGATGGGGAAAAAGTTAGCCAAGAAGTTGGTGAAATTGAATTTGTATCAATGGTATAGCTTGAAGTTAATTCAACCCATGTAGATTTCGAACTATTTAACCAGATTTGCGCTGATACATTTGCGTTGGTATAGCTTGTTCTTTGATCTATAAATTTAATCTCTGCATAATTAGTGGATGTGGCATCATATGCGGCCAGATCAACTGTTACGTTACCAAGTTCAAAATTACTAGAGCTTTGAGGGCTGGTTAGACTTACATTGTTAGGTGTTGTTGACTCTGAAATAGTTCCTGTTGCAGTATCACCGTTACTTAATGTTATTACACCTGTCAAGGTAGCGGTAGATAAAAATCCATCTGAATTTGAATTAAATGAGGTAGTTTGTGAAGGACTTGTTGCGGTTGCACTTAGTTGACCACTAAATGTATTCGTGCCATTTAAAGCAAGAGTTATTGAGCCACTGATACTACTTAGATGTGAATTGCCTGAGCTATCAAATGATCCCGAAATCGTCCCGTTTTTCAGAATTAAAGAAAACGAAGGAGTTGAGCCTACAGCGTTCGCGGAAAGATTTGCATTGACTGTAGCCGAGAGTAATTGATTCGCAGTTGGATTAGATGTCGATATGTTGATCGAGTAATTTGAAATGGCTATCGGTTGATTAACATTAGAAGAGTTAGGCACTGTACCATTTATAGTTTCAGTATTGTTGGCATACGTTACGTATCCAGAGTAGGAAGTTGAGTCATAAGATTGATTAGAATTTACGATGTTGTATTTGTAACTGCCTAGGGCTGGTGTTGAATTATTTTGAGTAAAAGTCATTAAATAGACGTTGCTATTAGCAAAATTTAAATTATTAGAAACTGGAACTATAAAGCTGTTATTACTGTTAATGTATATAGCGTAAGTATTGGTTGTATTGCAAGTCATAGAATTAATTGATAGATTAACTTTGCACATTGAGCCAATACCGGTAGCAAAGCCTCCAGTCACAACGTTGGTTCCAATATTTGCCACATTCGAAATTGATTTAGCAGCAGTTTGAAAACCGGATAAAAAAGTTGAATATAAATTTAAGGAAGTGTTTAAGTTTTGAACAAATGTATCAGCAGAAGCGTAAGCATTAATTTGCGTTGAGCTAGGAACGGTTATCGATCCGGTTGAAACTGTAGGTAAAGTAACTGCATTTCCTCCCACCGCTGTAGCAACTGCTGCTGGAAGAGGTGTGGACTTTAAAGCCGTGAGAGCGGTTGCAGAGTTTACGCTGGCTCCAGAGGATGATATTGACAATGTATTGTTCAAGCCGTTAGTGGAGTCTGAAATGACGCAGTTAAATTGCGCACCAGTGGATGCTTGAGCACTACACGGTCCAGACTTTGCCAATTGGGCTACTTGTGAATTAACTGCAAATAACGCCAATTGGGAAGAAGTGCTTGAGGTGTCAGTAGTCTTAGGTATCGATGTTCCAGCAGGAATTAGTGTAGTGAATGGATCAACTGACCCACCTAACACAGTTGTCTTAACTGCATAAGCTGCCTGATTCAAAGTAGTGGAGGACACTGAACCAGGTGGGATGCTAGCTACAGCCATTTCTGTAAAAGGATTGATACTGGCTGAAGTGTTATCAGAAGATGCACTAGGAATAAAAGTTCTTAAGGTCATACCGGTTGGGGCAGGGACTGCAGTTTGAACTCCGTTAGTCGTCTGAGTTTCGTCAAGCATCGTTGTACTTGAATTGGCTTTCATTTCAATAATGACCGGTTGGCTTGTAGGAGGAACACTCAAAGAGTATGAGCCAAATTTTGAAGATGTGGAATCAGTTGTTGCTGTTGCCAAAGGTGTAGTGGATACGGTGCCATTAGAATTCACAGCATAAGCTGACACTGTAGCTCCACCCATAAGACCTTTGCCCCCTGTACCACCAATAGTTACATTAGACAAAGTAGTTCCCCCGCCTCCACCCCCGCCGCAGCCAGTTAAGATTCCAGATGCGATTAAAGGTATGATTGGCAATAACTTTGAAATTTTCATTTTTCCACTTCCATTTGAATAATTATCTGTATGATAAACTAAATTTAAATAATATGTTTATAAATATTATCAGTAATTGGACTAACACTTCTGAGGATTAAATCAATGTAAAGTAGTACTAAAGAAGCTGTTTCCTTGCTGCGTTTGAAGGAATTCCTAAATGAATCTGATGACTCGCAGTGGTCTAACTAAGAGTTTTACTAAGACAGAACGCCCCTAAATCCGCTCCTTAATGCATTGGAAGCGGCATCTATTTGGGCATCTAGTTCACCAGTTTCTACCGCCTGTTTAATAGTCTCCAAGGTCTTGATTAGGTCATTGGCGTTTGCCACTTCGACGCTGGGTTTCTATCGTTACTGCCTTGTGTGAAGTGTCGTGTAACACGACACCTATTTTGATGAGCGTAAAAAAACCCGCACTAGGCGGGTTAGTTAGTTGTTCGATGGATATCAACTTTCCGCAATTCGAATTGCTTCGAATAAGTAATCCTTATCTTTCACTGTTACTTTATTTTTGATTAAGAAAATAACGCCATCGTATTCAATTTGTCTTTTGCAGTAGTCCCGCATTGCTTCATCAACCACAAGAATTGATGCAAAGTGTTCTGGTCTAAATAAATCATGATCATACTCAAAATACAAGTATAGTTCTTCAAATATTGAATGACTAATATAGTCAACGATTGAGTCAAAATTATTGATCCAGTCTCGCCGCATACTCTCAATTTGTAATTCTAAAAAATCTCTCCATTGAAAATATATTTTCCTGTTCACAGTTGTACCAACGCCGTAGCTTGAAACAAAGTTACTGTAAGCGGAGTTAATATCCCAAATTGCATCGTAATAGCTCATGAATGCTCCATGTTTAATAAAGACTAGCTCACCTATATAACTAGGCGAGCATTTGAGTTGTCGTGTTACACGACAGTTGATGTTGCTACTGCTTGTAAATTCTGGCGTTGCACTTGTATACCAAGATCAATAATGGCATCAAGTATCTGTCTTGCAGAACCGTTACATTTGCTGATTACATTTAGCAAGGCTGAGTCTGTAACACCAATAATGCCCGCGTCACTAATGATTCGTTTGGCGAGTGGAAGCCAATTGGTATCTGGTGCAGCATTGAAAGCAATGCAATGACAGCGATCTCTGACCCCTATCTCAATGTCTTCAAAATGATTGGTTGTTAAGATGAAGACACTTGTAGGGCTATTCATCACAGACTTAAGCATGCTCATGGCATCATTTTTTAGATTATCTACTTCATCTAAAACGAAGTATTTGTAGTTCCCAAATGCCATTAACATTGCAGAGTTTGATATTCTGTTGAGCATGGTTACACCATTAGCACCAGGTTGCACGCGAACATAACATTCGTCATACTCGCAGAAATCGCCTCTACGTGCCATCTCCATAGTTTTAGGTATGAGCTTTGCCAAAGCACTCTTGCCTGTACCAGGTAATCCGTAGAGCAAAATGCCTACTTTATTCTCCCGCGTTGGAAAAGGACGTGCACCACTGATCAAGTCCTTAATTAGCAATCTGCTGTCTTCATTAGCAAACACGATGTCATCTATCGTCTTAGGACTATACTTTGCTTCAAAATCTTCAAACATGACGTTTCCTTTAAAAAATTAGATTAAGTGGAGGCAGGCATTTCAAATTACCTACCCCCCCCATTTGCAATTAGCCGTTAACAACTGCCTGTGCAGCTGCCTGTGCGATTGCTTCTTGCTTTACGTTTGCATCGTTTGCAGCTGATTTCTCAGCAGTAGCTGTAGCTATAACGGCTTTGTTATCTGTGTAGTAAGAAGCAAGTGCTGCGTTAACAACGCCATCTTTGTTTACAACTGCACGAACAATAACGCTACCGTCAGATTGCCAAGTGCCAATCAGTACAACGTTTTCACCAATCTTGCCCACGTCCAAGTTTGCAGCCAATTGCGGGCTAGCAAATACACCCATAGTTGTTGTCTGCACAACAGCACCAGCAGACTCAGCCTTTTGTGCCACAGTCATGGCATTGGGAGACTTAGCCAAACGTAAATGCTCAATACCACCTGCATTACGAATGTATGAAGGTAAATCTAAAACCTGCACATCCTTAGCAAGCGCAGAGCGAAGAACTATGCTGTAGGCACTGACCCGTTTACGATCTGCAGTGCCAAAAACACATTTAACAATCTTTGCAACTGTGTGTGAGTTTTTGAGCGTGTCTGAAAGCCCATTCAGGTTGATGTAATCCTTCAAGCCACTACGAAGTGCAGCAGCTTCAGAGCTTGTGCCTTCCATGTTCTTGTACATTTGGTAACACTTTTGCATTAGCACGTAAAGAAACTCATTGCTGGTGCGATAAACGCCGTCTTCCCAAACTTTGCGTTCAATTACCAACTGCTCAATTGAGAGGTAGGTGGCAATAGTGACTGAAGCTGGGGCAGTAACAGTGGCTGCGTTGTCGTTTAACACGACATTGACTGCTTGAGCTACGTTGTTTAAGCTTTTAGTGGGTGTAGCTACTGGAGAAGGTGCCATTTGTGTGAAGTTATCGTTCTGCACAAAAGTACCGTCAGCGGCTACTGAACCGTTAAAAGTTGAAAAAGCTGACACTGGGGTGGCGATAGTTGTTTGCATTTAAGACTCCTTTTACAACACAGCGGTTATGGCGAAATTGCCGTTGATGAATTGCTGTGTTGATAGGTTGAATTCTGCACACAATCGAATTTTGTGTAAAACCATAACTTCATATTTAAAATTAGACAACTAACATGCCCTTCATTTATTAGATTCGCGTGGCATAATTTGTTTTAACTAATAAAGTAAAAAATTCAATTTATGACTGACATTGAAAATAACACTGAAAATGAGTACTTTAAAGGGGCTAGACGCGGGGAAAGACGTATCCCGCTAGGCGATTCAGAGTCACTAGCTGCCAAGTTACGTGGCACCCCTTACTACTGGTGGTATCAAACACTAAAAGCCAGTAGAGCCTATAGGGAGTGCTGTAAGAACCAAGGCAAGGGGTGGCTCAGCAAGATATACGATGATTTTGGAGATGTCATGTTGCCCTGGCCTATATGGATAAACAAGTACGGCAAAGATATCTTTACAGAGCGCAACCCCTTCTCAGATGTCAAGACTCTGTCTCAACAAGATTTACGAACTGCAGTGATGAACCGTGACACTTTGATACTTGAAATCCCAATGACGGTGACAGTGGCTACGCTGATGCGCAAGATTAAGAAGCAAATCTTGCTCAAGCATCCTGGTAGAAAATTGGATGTTCACGCTTATGGCACTTCCAAGCGTCCTTTGCTTAAAAGTCGTGTTCAAGTTGAAATGATTGAGTTACTGCTCAATGTCCATCATGAGCGGCAACTTCATCCTGACTATCCATTATGGAAAATTGGTGAGCGAGCGGGAGTAAAGATTGCCTATATGAGCAAATCAGGCGAGTCCAATCGCATACTCACAATTGAAGAAGAAAAACGAAGAATGGCTATTGTTACAAGTGGATATTTAAATAAAGCTAGGTGGCTCATTGACAATGCAGAACAGGGTATGTTTCCGTTGACTCGTCAACCCACACATAAAGATTTTCAAAGAGCGAGAATTAAACCTTAGAGTTATACCAACTCCACGGCACGACGTTTCATATCATCGTTTACGGTGATGTACTTTTGGGTTGTTGCGATACTCTTGTGCCCCGCAAGTCCTGCTAAAACAAATACAGAAATACCTTGTGATGCCAAGGAAGTTAGGAATGTTTTGCGTCCGCTGTGACTTGAGCCATGGCTAATTCCGCACCGCTTGTAGATGTAATGGAAGTGCTGTGTCAGTGTGTTGGCGCTAAATGCGTGTCGCAGCCCAAACTGTGTGCTGAAAAGGGGCTGAGTCTCATAAAGCCAAACCTTTGAGTTTATGTAGTCTGCAAGCTCTGCTTGGAGACGAGTGTTGAGATAAATGGTTCTTGCATGATTGTGTTTGACACGGTGTGCTGCGAGGTAAATCTCGCTTTTGACAGAGCCATCTGCATTCCTGACATCTTGAATTTTTAAGTCAGCCACCTCAGACACGCGAAGCCCTGCCGCGATTGTGAAAAGCAACATCAGCTTGTTTCGCTTTGCATTTTTGCGTTGTTCGATGTAGTTGAATAGTTTTTCAATTTCTACTGGTGTGAGTGATTTTGCAGTTGCCATAATGTGTGCTCCTAATAATTTGTGTGCTTTAAGTATGTGCTCTTTGGTGTGGTTTGGACAAGTGAAACCCGCAACTGCAGCGGGTTATTGGTGATTAGTTCGAAATCAATGACTTATCGCAATCCCAAATGACTTTGTGTATTCTCTTTAGTGTTTTATTTATTGAAAATCAGTTGGTATCTGTATGGAATTGACTACAGAACAACTCAGATTGAATTAAACGCTTTGTAACAAGCGATCGTTAAATCTGGGCGTGCTGTGCGTGAGGCACTTGAATAATTGCGTATACGCTTGATTTGAAGTGTTGCTGCTAATTGATGTCGTGAATATTCATTTGTGCAATTGCGGTTCAATTTCTATCCCAGGTTGCATTTAAGTACTACCGCGAACTTGCGTTCGCGTATTCCTGCATCAATTGCTCAGCTTCGCATCGCAATTGATTTGGAATTCTTTTCTTCTAGTCTTAGTAATTTAGTTAAACTCAGAGAGCGAATTCAATATTGATTTAATGTGAATCTTTGGCATGGGTTTCGTTAGATTCAATCCACACTGAGCCTTTGCGACTAGGCTCAGTGTGGGTTACTCACAAACTTGTGTTCGTTGAGTTCTTTACCACAGCACTTTTGCACAACCTGAAACAGGTAAAGGGCGGTTTCGCTATCTCCTTTTATGTGCAACATAGAAACGCAACATCTGTAATAGCCAAAGTGCTAACCATTACAGCGTCTGCAAG
>CAJAYT010000040.1 GCA_903949285.1 uncultured Burkholderiales bacterium | reverse complement strand
TTCAAGGTAGCAACTATGTCAACCCAAAATACATCATCAACACATGACTCCAAAGAACCCGATGTGATGGAGTCAATCGTTCCTCTCATGCCCATTGTCTTACCCATTGCGGGCGGTATTTTGATTTTTCTACTTGCGTTCATTGCTGTATTCATGGCTTGATTCGCCTTAATAAGACTTAAAGCAGGTCGGTCTCTACGCGACCGTCCTTTGGACCTTTTTTCAGCATTGCATCTCCTTACTCCATAGAGTTTTACTTTGCTTGGGGTCCATGTTTTCCCGTATATCCATACCCATCTACAGTCTTAGAATTCTTTCACTTTTAGTCATTTAAGTACTTGAAGGTAAGCTCAATTTGTCTTACTTGCGCGACCCCCAGTGCAGGTGGTTTTCCTTCAATAACTTAAAAGTCCGGAGAAACACCTCTATGAATGCTCACGCTCACCCGCCCGTCGCCCTTAATGCGCCCAATTATGTCAAGAACCCCAAACTTATTGCCTGGGTTGGTGATATGGTCGCTCTTTGCAAACCAGCCGCCATTCACTGGTGCGACGGCAGCGAAGAAGAGTACCAACACTTGTGCGAGCTACTCGTTAAAAACGGCACCTTCAAAAAATTAAACCCAAAACTTCGTCCCAACTCCTTTTTAGCGTGCTCTGATCCAAGCGATGTTGCACGCGTAGAAGATAGAACGTATATTTGCTCTAAGGACAAAAATCAAGCCGGTCCAACCAACAACTGGGTAGACCCAGCTGAGATGCGTAAAACATTGCACCCTTTATTTGATGGATGCATGGCGGGCAGAACAATGTATGTGGTCCCTTTCTCCATGGGCCCCCTCAATAGCCCCATCTCACACATTGGAATTGAGCTCTCTGATAGCCCTTACGTTGCGGTTAACATGCGCATGATGACCCGTATGGGCAAGCCCGTTTATGACGTGATTGGCGCCGAGGGTGAATTTGTACCTTGTATTCACACTGTAGGGGCTCCACTTTCCAACGGCGCCAAGGACTCTACATGGCCTTGCAACAAAACAAAATACATTGTTCACTATCCCGAAACACGTGAGATTTGGTCGTACGGCTCAGGCTACGGAGGCAATGCACTTTTAGGTAAGAAGTGCTTTGCCCTGCGCATCGCCTCCACCATGGGCCACGATGAGGGTTGGCTTGCTGAGCACATGCTCATTTTGGGTGTAGCCTCTCCTGAGGGCAAAAAATACCACGTTGCAGCCGCCTTCCCAAGCGCCTGTGGTAAAACAAACTTTGCAATGCTGATCCCGCCAAAAGGCTTCGAGGGCTGGACAGTCACAACCATTGGTGACGATATCGCTTGGATTAAGCCCGGTGCAGATGGCCGTCTTTACGCGATCAACCCCGAGGCAGGGTATTTTGGCGTAGCCCCCGGCACCAATTACGAAACCAACCCCAATTGCATGAAGAGTTTGAATGAAAACGTGATTTTCACAAACGTTGCACTCACAGACGAAGGAGACGTTTGGTGGGAGGGCATGGGACCCCAACCAGCCCACTGTATTGATTGGCAAGGAAATGAGTGGACACCGGCCATTGCTCAATCAACAGGCGCCAAAGCAGCTCACCCCAATGCACGCTTTACAGTTCCAGCGGTAAACAATCCCGCCATAGACAGTGCCTGGGACGATCCTAAAGGGGTTGCAATTGACGCCTTTATCTTCGGCGGCAGACGCTCTACAACCGTTCCCCTGGTTACCCAAGCCCGCAACTGGACCGAGGGCGTTTACATGGCTGCAACGATGGGCTCAGAGACCACCGCAGCAGCCACTGGTGCACAAGGTGTTGTAAGGCGCGACCCATTTGCAATGCTTCCCTTTACCGGGTACAACATGAGCGACTATTTCCAACACTGGTTGGATATGGGCGATAAGCTCGCAGCCGCAGGGTCTAAATTACCGCAGATCTTCACGACCAATTGGTTTAGAAAAGGTCCAGATGGTAAGTTTGTTTGGCCTGGTTACGGCGAGAACATGCGCGTGTTGAAGTGGATGATTGACCGCATCGAGGGGCGCGCAAAAGGGGTTGAACATGCATTTGGTATCAGCCCCTCATACGGCGAGATCAACTGGAATGGTCTCGACTTTGATCAATCCAAGTTCGATCAAGTAACGAACACCGATAAAGACCTATTGATCAGTGAGCTCAAACTGCACAGCGAGCTCTTTGATCAACTCTCTTATCACTTGCCCAAAGCACTGACACAGACTAAAGAGAAAATTGAAGAGCGTTTAAACGCTTAAGCGTTTGATCACTTCGCTGGGTTAATGGGCGCTCTGGTGACTCTGCCCCTTAGCCTGTGCGTGAATGCGCCAAACCCCCATTACGTTCGCGTTTTGGGGGTTTATTTTTGGATCCCCTGCGCAAGTGCTATGAACTCTTGCACGCTGACCTCTTCGGCACGTCTTTTTAAATCAAAGTCGCCTGCGTAACCACGCTCCTCCAACCAGTGTCCCAAGGTATGTCGCAACAATTTACGCCTTTGACTAAATGCAACCTGAACTAAATTTTGAAACACACCAAACTCTACCTGAGGAGGATTGGCGCGTGGAGTCATTCTGATCACTGCAGAGCGCACACGGGGAGGGGGATCAAAGGCACTCGGCTCTACATCCATTAAAGAGTGCATCTCATAGCGCCACTGAAGCATGATGCTTAAGCGACCGTAATCTGCCGTAAAGGGGTTGGCAACCATGCGCTGAACAACTTCTTTTTGCAACATGAAGTGTTGATCCTCTACGCGGTCCACATAATCAAGCAAATGAAACAAAATCGGTGTGGATATGTTGTAAGGCAAATTACCAACGATCCGAAGTTTCTTATCCTTTGCGAAGGCGTTTGGTGTTAATTCAGCGCTCCTGTCACGGCTATTTGCGCCGCTTAACAACTCATCTGCCAATTGATGAAAATTGACCTTTAAAACATCGCTGGAGACAACTTTTAATTGAGGATTGAGTTGCAGTGTCTTCACCAAATCTTTGTCTAATTCAATGACGCACATCTGCGGGAGCCTTTGGAGTAAAGGCCCCGTCATGGCACCCATGCCCGGGCCAATCTCAATGACCGAATCTCCATTTTTTGGAGCAATTGCGTCAACGATGTCCTCTATAACGCCTTGGTCCACTAAGAAGTGCTGGCCAAACCGCTTCCTAGGGATGTGTTTCAATGCAGCTCCTCGTGTTCCATCGAACGCAAATCGGTCATAACGGAGCGTCTCTGTACTCTATAAACGCGTGTCCACGGACCTCACGCTCCCAGTTAGAGAAGCTTTCTTCAAACTTCTTTTCTTGCATCATTTTTCGCGCTGCGTCCCGTCGTTCTTTCAAAGAAAGTGGCGCCTGTTTTCTCTCGAGAACTTGTATCAAATGCACCCCAAACCGAGAAACCATCGGATCTGCAATTTCACCTGGAGACAACTTACCCATGACGGCCTCAAACTCTGGCACAAACTGACCCGGCGACTCCCAGCCTAAATCCCCCCCAGCACTTGCGCTTGCATCTTGCGAGTACTGTTTGGCCAAGCTCGCAAAGTCGGCTTCCCCGCGCTCGATGCGTCTTTTAAAGTCGGCGAGTTGCGCTCTTGCTGAGTTTTGACTCAATTGGCCACTGGGCCTTAGAAGAATATGGCGCGCATGGGTTTGCGTCACATAAGTGGCCTCATTATCTGCTTGTTGTCTATCACTGACCAACAAAATGTGAAGTCCCGCGCCAGACCGAATAGGTCCCACAACTTGCCCAACCTTTGCGCTTCTTACTGCGTTCGTAAAGAGTGAGGGATAACGACTCTCTGGTCTTAGACCCATGACCCCCCCGTTTTTGCTATCCAGCGCTTCTGAATTGGATTTAGCGAGTTCTGCAAAATCAGCACCACTTTTGAGTTTTTGGATAATATCCGCCGCCTTGCTTTGATAGGGACCTAGTTGCGAATCAGGCGTGCCGTCTGGTACGGCAATCAATATTTGGGATAGGTTTAAGAGTTGGGATGTAGCTGCCCCCTTTTTTTGTTCTGCTAAGAATTGATCCGCCTCTAAATCACTGATCCTTACCTTGGACATCACCTCTCGGTCGCGCAGTCTTTGTAATGTCATTTGCTGGCGTACGCGGTTTTTGTATTGCTCAATGCTTTGGCCCTGGCGGTTAACCTGCGCGTAGAGCTGCTCCAGAGTAATCGCATTTCTTTCTGCAATGCCTCTTTGCGCCTGCAATACTTCATCATCTGACACAATAATTCCCGTCTCCCGGGCAAGAGTTAGCTGAGCTTTCTCCAGTATCAATTCTTCCAAGGTATTGCTCAACAAGGCCTCTTTAGGAGGCAAAGGGGCACCTTGCTGCTTCATTTGATCTAAATGATCTTGAGCACGCTGGTTCACCTCTCGGTTTGTAATTGGCTCACTATCTACGATCGCCACAATAAAGTCAGAATATTCCTTCTCTGCATTACCGTCGGCGACAACGGGGGAGGGGACTTCCTGTGTTTTTAAGTCACTGGTTGTGGATGGGGGCGTTGCGCGCAGTCCTGACTTTCCAGAAGTGCCACTGCTTTGTCCTACAGGCGGTGTGCTCGTAAGGTTAGCACCCGGCGCAGGTGCACTCATACCTTGCAACTTTAAACCTTGTCCCGTCGCCTGCATCAACGAACTCCCCCAAAGTGAAGCGATCAGTAAGGCGACGCGCGTTAATTTATATTTATTAATGTTCATTTTTTTCAATAATTAGCATACCGACTTGGATCGGCAAGAGGATCTCTTAAGTTTTGATATCTGGGTATATTTTGTTTAAGCGCCGCAAGTGGGTTGGAACCAACTTTGGATATCCCGTCAAACTCGATTTGAAACATGATTCGTTGATTATTTGTGGTTGACGTGATTTGGAGTCTCTCAAGCACAACCCTGCCCAACCAACACCCCGCGTCATACTCAAGCCCAATGATTGCGTCCCCTATTTGTCCAGTGTCTTTGTTATAGTTTATCCTGCCAACGCTGTACCAGCGGTCACCCCCCAATCCCCGACCCGGCCCCATATCCTGACCCCTGTCGCCCCACAAATCATTAATGGGCCATTGCCAACCGGTATCTAACATATATGCGCCCAACAGCCTATCAAACCTGTAGCCCCCCGATACAAGTCTGTAATTGGTTGGGTTGTAGCGCACATTACCCGAGGACAAATCAGACTGTGAGGTTTGAGGGTTATATTGATAGGTGGAGTCCACTTTCCACTTTTCGTTAACGTTGACCGTACCTCCTACCAAGAAATCACTCAAACGCCCCGTTGAGGGCATGGGATCCGTTGGCAAGTAGATGTCTTGGTTGCGCAGTTGTATGCGCTGCGCTAACCCAAGCCTTGCCGCCTCAACCCCCGTGTCTGCGTTGATCAATCGAGAGGTCCCCCCAAGCGTTACCATTTTGGTGTCAGAGATGCGGTCGTTGCCAGAAAATGCATTTTCTGTAAATATCGAGGCAAAGTTAAAGTCATACGTACTCGAGTCATAAACTGGTAAATTATTTTGATTTCTAAAAGGCGTATAAACAAAAAACGCGCGAGGCTCTAGGGTCTGTGTCCAAGAGCGCCCCAATAAATCAAGGGGGCGCTCAAAATTAAGTACCCCGTCAAGGCTGAACGTAGGTACCGTAACGTTAGCGCCCAATAAGCCCGAAGTGGTCGGGGTGTCAAACTCATAGGACCGAGAATGAAGCATCAACTTTGGAGTTATGTATCCAAATTCATTCATCATCGGGTAACTCGCTTGGGTAAGACCGTATACCCGCTGTGCATTGGGTTGGCAATCAACCGTAGCCTGGGCACAGGAGTACGTTCTGTCAGATTTAAACTCGGTGTAATCTCCCTCTACGGAGAGATTGATCCCGTTTAAATTATTTAACACCAGCCTGGAGTTCACCTCTGGCAACCGGTCATAGGGCGGGGTAATCGGCGTTTTTGCATCTTGCAAAGTTTGCCACTTGAGAGACCTTACAAAGGTCGTCACATTTTGCGTCGCCCAGTTAACGTTAACGTCGGTGGGTAGCAATTGTTGAGACAATAGACCAGGAGCCCTGGGAAAGTCTTGCCAATAAAAGTCATCACTCACCTTGTTGAGGTTTAAGGAGTAGGTCATCCGACCCAACTCTGCATCTGAAAATGTAGTGTTGCCAAAATGTTGTTGACTGTATCCCCAGCGGTTACTGTCTCGAAGAGGATCGTTGGCCATGTAGTCATAATATATTTGCCCCCTCTCCTCACCCCTATCACCCTCTAAATAACGAAACTCAGTACCCACATCCGTACCCCGCCTACTCCAGTAGGTAGGGGTAATCGTTGCATCCCTGTTTGGGGCAATATTCCAGTAATAGGGCTGACTGATTTGTATTCCACTAATGTTGTCTACGCCCACTGTGGGCGGTAAAAAACCGGATTTTCGCTCGTTGGTGAGGGGAAAGCTCACCCCGGGCAACGGCACATCAGGAAAATCCTTCAACACCAACGTTGCCCCCTGCGCATCGCCCACATTGGTTTGCGTGTCCAAATTCAAAATATCAGCTCTTAAGAGCCAAGCGGGCGTCCAGCTCGGGCCCGGTTTGGCCTGACAGGTTGAATACGTTGCTTTGTGAATGATTGCCCGTTTGTCATTCACAAATTCAATTTTTTCTGCACTACCGTATGCTTGATTTTTTACCAACCAAAAATCGGTTGCGATAAAAAACCCTTCGAAGCTGTCGACCTGCATATCAAGCTCCGTGCCTCTAAAGAGGTTCCCAGCTCGGTTGACAGAGACAACGCCCTGCGCTTTTAGCCGCTCCGAGAGACTAGAGTACTGAACATGCTCGGCTTTTATGCGCGTATCACCCCTTCTAAAAACAACATTTCCGTCCAGTTGCACGGCTCCGTCGGCTTGGCCTTGAATGGCATCGCTTTGAACATACACAGGCAATAATGACTCGGAGTGACTATCGTTTTTTTCACGCAGTAATGCGCTCGGCTTGAGTGCAAGGGCGGGGGACTTTAATGCCTGAGCACTCGTACCGCTTTGTTCGATCTGCGCTCCTCGCGTACTCATCTCTATAGCACCAGACTCTTTCAAAGACAACGTCTGAGCCCACAAACCATGCAGGGACGTGACTAAGCCTAAAAAAGAAAGAAATCTGCAGAAAAATGACATGAAATGATTATGATCGCTTAGGCAAACGCTCTTCTTGTATTAAAGTAAGAGCAGGTTTGTAGAAATCTGATTATCCCTGAGCTTTTTATTAAATTTACGCTTTTATTCCCATATGTCTGTCAATAATCCTGACTTAGCTACCATCCCTTGGGCCGATACGGCCCGTCAAGAACTATTTAACTCTTGGCTAAGCTCTTGTATACAAGAGTTCTCACTAGATCCAAGCACCCTTGAACTGGCATCTGCAGATGCCAGTTTTAGACGCTATTTTCGTTTACTCGGCTCCGACGCAGCAAAGACCTCTTTCATCATCATGGACGCCCCCCCAGACAAGGAGAACTGCGACTCCTTCGTGTCCATTGCTGCACTCTTTCATAAGGCGGGCCTTTTGGTCCCGCAAATCCTAAGTTGGAACCGAATTGACGGATTTTTACTGCTCTCAGACTTAGGCACATTCACTCTCTTACAACAACTTGGCACTGAGTTTGATCTTTCCAGTTCCCACGTAACCCCTCCCTTAAAACCTTTTATAAAAGCTTTAGACGCGCTCGTTCTTCTTCAACAAGCAAGTACCCCCGACGTTTTACCTCTCTACGATGAAGCACTTTTATACAAAGAACTTTGCCTCTTTCCCGACTGGTACTTGAGTAAACACAAAGGCATCTCACTCACGACCGAGCAACAAAATGTACTTGACTCCAGTTTTAAAACGATCATTCAATCTAACCTGAGTGCCCCGAGCGTGTTTGTACACCGCGACTTTATGACGCGCAATTTAATGGTACCGACAAACCTCGACGAGGAGAGACTAGGCGTACTCGATTTTCAAGACGCCGTCATGGGTCCCATTACCTACGACATAGCAAGCCTTATGCGGGACGCATTTTGCAGTTGGTCAGAGGAGTTTGTCTTAGACGTTACCATTCGTTATTGGGAGCGCATTCGAACCACTGGCCTGATCGATGCCAACGGTTGGTCGGAGGACTTCGGTGAGTTTTGGCGCGCCGTTGAATGGATGGGTCTGCAGAGGCATTTAAAGGTGGCGGGTATTTTTGCGCGTTTAACCATTAGAGATAACAAGACAAAATATTTAGCCGACGCCCCCCGTTTTTTGAACTACATTCGAAGTACAGGACAAAGATATAGAGAGCTTTTCCCGCTCATTAGAATGCTCGACAAAATTGAGAACACTCAGAGCAATCAAGCCTTTTCTTTTGGTCGTCTTTAATACTTGAGCGCCCCTTATGCCCCGTATCTTTTGTAACACCCCTTTGTCTGTACAAGATAGATACGAGCTTCCTTTAGAGGCCGCACGCCACGTACAAGTGCTTCGTCTTCAACCCGGCTCTGAAGTCACTTTGTTCAACGGTGAGGGCGGTGAGTACCGCGCTGAGGTCGTGGAGATGACACGCAAAGACGTTTTTGCACATATATTGAGCTTTGATCCTATTGAGCGAGAGTCTAAGGTTGCCGTTCATTTGGCGATTGGCATACCTGCGAATGAGCGCATGGACTGGTTGATCGAGAAAACCACTGAGTTGGGGCTTTCAAAGTTAACACCCCTCATGACACAGCACAACGTGGTGCGCGTCAATCCCGAGCGTGGTGACAAAAAGATTCAACACTGGAACGCCATCGCCTTTGCAGCCTGCTCACAGTGTGGGCGCAACCGCACCCCCTTGATTGACCCACCAATAACGTTGTTGAACTGGCTGAAAGACTTACCCGCCCCACAAATGATGAGTGGTCCGAGGTGGTTTTTTTCTCTTGACCCCGAGTCTGAACCCTTTGGTCAAGATCTTTTGGAGTTGAAATCGCAACCTGCAGAAAAAGACGCCTGCGTATTAATTGCTTTCGGACCCGAAGGGGGTTGGAGCGCGCAAGAGGAGGTGCTTTTAAAAAACCATCATTTTCGTCCCTTGAGTCTTGGGACTCGAACGCTTCGCGCTGAAACAGCCGCGATAGCAACTCTTGCTTCTATCACTGCGCTATTTAGTTAGTTTTTTCTATTTTAAAAACGGCTGTAGGAGCCCTTAAGTTTGGGAAGATTCGAATTTGTTCGGCATCTTTTACGCCAAATGAATCCAATATTCGGATATTGTTTTTGTTCGCTAACCCACCAAAATCAGCAAATGTCCCCACTCTTATATTGGGCGTGTCATACCACTGGTAGGGTAGTCTTTTCGTAACGGGCATGCGCCCCGCCAGGATGCTCAAGCGATTAGGCCAATGCGCGAAGTTAGGAAACGTAACGATACCCAACCGTCCAACCCGAATGGTCTCTAAAAGCATCGTCTCAGCGTTGCGCAAATGCTGAAGCGTATCTATTTGTAAAACAACATCAAAAGACTGGTCTTCAAACATCTTCAGCCCTTCATCCAAATTGAGCTGAATGACTTGCACATCAGTTTTCACGCACGCTAATACATTTTGGTCATCAATCTCAACTCCATACCCCGTGCAACCTCGGTGTTCTTGTAAATAACTTAACAAAGCCCCGTCGCCACATCCCAAATCCAGAACTCGACTCTTTGGAGGTATCAGTTGAGCAATGCACTTTATAAAGGCTAGTTTATTCATACCTGCTCCGCCGAATTATTTGTATTGCTGATTCCTTCAAAATACGACTTCACAACAGAAATATAACGCTCGTCTTCCAGTAAAAATGCGTCATGCCCGTGCGGAGCGTCTATCTCAGCGTACGTTACACATCGCTTATTGTCTATCAATGCTTTCACAATTTCTCGACTTCTAGAGGGCGCAAACCGCCAATCGGTCTTAAAACTGATCACTAAAAATTTAGCTTGAGTATTCTCTAACGCCTTGGTTAAATTGTTCCCGTACTGTTTAGCTGGATCAAAATAATCAAGCGCTCTAGTAATCAACAAATACGTGTTTGCATCAAAATATTCACTGAACTTCTCACCTTGGTATCTGAGATAGCTCTCTATTTGGAATTCAACGTTTTGTGTGGAGTACTGAATTTTTTCATTCTTCAATGAGCGACCAAATTTCGAATTCATCACGTCATCACTTAAGTACGTAATGTGACCTACCATTCGTGCTATTTTTAGTCCACGCTTGGGTATTACCTTGTGTTCATAAAAATGACCACCGTGAAAATCCGGGTCGTTCACAATAGCGCGCCTAGCGACCTCATTAAATGCTATGTTCTCAGCGTTAAGGTTGGGCGCACTTGCGATCACAACGGCGTGAGCAACCTTCTCTGGGAACTCTAAACTCCAACTAAGGGCCTGCATTCCACCTAAACTTCCCCCCATGACCGCTTTCAACCGGCTAATGCCAAGCGCTCTCACCAACCGCTCCTGTGAATGGACCCAGTCTTCAACCGTCAATACTGGAAAATCTGCACCCCAAATCTTTTGTGTGTGTGGGTTTAAATGCATTGGGCCAGTGGAGCCGAAACAAGAACCTAAATTGTTGACCCCTATGACAAAAAACTTATTCGTATCAACGGCCTTGTTGGGGCCAATCATGTTGTCCCACCAACCTACATTGTCTTCACCTGCCCCCGCATAAGTCCCCGCAACATGGTGTGATGCATTCAAGGCGTGACAAATTAAAACCGCATTGTCCTTTTTTTCATTGAGTTGGCCATACGTTTCATAGGTCAGCTGATATTGGTCTAGCGATTGTCCTGAGCGAAGTAAAAGTGGCTCAGAAAAGTTCATCACTTGCGGGGTGGCAATAAAACTCATTTTTTTCCGTGTCCCTGCATTTCTTAAATCCCTTATTGGCTCAATAATTTGACGTTCAGAGTCATTCAAGTATATCAACCACCGTTGCCCCGAATAAACCAATACTATTAGTGAAATGGTGCGTTTTTCGTTCTTTATGTTTAGATTTTCAAATTAATCTTCTACTTCTGCGCGCCAAATTCTGTATCTTTTAACCACAAATTGTACGTTTATGATATTTTTTATCCCTTTTTACACGGTATAAGAGAAAACGCCTAGCACAAAAAGGCATTTGTGCCTCATAATGTGAGGACACGCAATAGCCTAACGGCTAGCGTGGTTTCTGGTGATCGGTTAGTTTCGCGCTTCGCTTCGTTTTTTGTGGTGCATTCGGGACTCCATCGCTTTTTTTACTGTGTTTCAAGGAGTCCCTTTCATGGGCAATAAATTATACGTAGGCAATCTGCCTTATTCTGTTCGCGACAACGATTTGGAGCAAGCATTCGGTCAATACGGCGGCGTTACAAGCGCCAAGGTAATGATGGAGCGCGACACTGGCAGATCCAAAGGATTTGGCTTTGTGGAAATGGGTAGCGATGCTGAAGCACAAGCAGCAATTGCTGGCATGAACGGTCAATCACTTGGTGGTCGCAGTCTCGTTGTTAACGAAGCTCGTCCAATGGAGGCGCGTCCTCCCCGCACTGGTGGCGGTGGCTACGGTGGTGGCGGTGGCGGCTACGGTGGTGGTGGCGGCGGCGGTCGTCGTGAAGGCGGCGGCGGTTACGGCGGTGGCGGTGGTCGTCGCGAAGGCGGCGGCGGTGATTACCGTTAATATTTGCCGTCAGTTCTAAAAGAACTCGGTTAATAACTCAAAGAAGGATACTGTTTCAGTATCCTTTTTTTATTGCTTCGTAGCAAATACAACGCGAACATTGCCACTCATGATGAAATGGCGATCTAAATTGTCGTAATTCATAGAGTTTGCATACATTTTTTGCGAACCCTTTTCTATTTCAATGGGTTTGGTCGATGAGATTTGTTCTATATCGGAATTGATTTTTAAATACTCACCTGCGATTCTTGTAACAACCGGCTGCCCACCCTTTACAAGATCTTGCTTGATCAAAACTACATTTCCCTTTAACTCGATCTCCGTTGCATCCGAGTTGCTAGAAGCTGTTTTAGCGCTTCCTTCTGCTTTTTGGGATTTATTGGATTTATCTGTAGACTGCGTATAGATCCGCGGACCATCAATTTCTATCGTATCTGTGTCGGGGAAGTGTCTTGCATAATTTCCCAATACATATGTTTTTATTTGCCCATTTTTTTCGTAAGTTTTAACGGAAAACCGACTCATAAAATAATCTTCTTCATGGACGGGCGCACTTTGAGTTTCTTTAGTGCTTGCCTTTGGCGTTATCTGCAGTAACCAATAAGTCATCATGGCAAATGCGAGCATTAAAAGCACAGGGATATAACTGCTTAGGCTTTCCCAGTTGCTTCTCAATGCGTTTGTTTTTTTCATTTGTAATCGTCTTCATTGGTTTCACGCAAACCCAATGCTTGTTCAAGTAACCTTTGATATTTCCCTTTTGCGGTGATGATCAAATCACAAAAATCGCGCACTGCACCTTCACCACCTTTTGTTGAGCTCACATATTTAGCGCGGCTTTTGACCTCATGGTGCGCGTTTATCGGCGCACAGGAGAGGGCGCACTTCATCATCATATGCAGGTCAGCCCAGTCATCTCCCATCACTCCTGCGCGGGACCAGTCTAAATTGAGCTCAGAGAGTACGCGCTCAGCAATATCGATTTTCTTATCAACTCCTAAGTAAATATGCTTTATTCCTAGATCACTCAATCTTTTTTCAACGTGCTTGCCCGATCGCCCTGATATGACAACGGGCAGAACTCCCACATCGTTCAACCACTTTATACCTTGACCATCAAGTACATTAAACTGTTTTAAGGATTCATTTGTATCTGAACAGATGATGCGACCATCTGTAAATACACCGTCTACATCAAAAAAAATGATCTCTATGCCTTGCGCAAGTAATAAGTCTTCTGTTTTATACATAACGTTCAAATGACCTTAGCACGCATTAAATCGTTCGTGTTCAAGGCACCACACAAAACGTTATTCTCATCTACAACAAGCAATGTGTTGATACTCCTATCTTCCATAATGCTGACCACTTCTACGGCGAGTGCATTTTGATCGATAGTTTGTGGTCTGGCCTTCATCACGTCGCGAGCGGATAAGTCCTTGAGTGAGATTCCTTTTTCGATTAAACGCCTTAAGTCCCCATCCGTAAATATTCCGATAGGCCGCTTGTCCGCGTCCACGACGGCGGTCGCACCAAGTCCTTTACTACTCATCTCTTTAAGTAATTCATTCATACTCACCTCAGCACCAACAGCTGGTACCTGATCTTGCGTTCGCATAATGTCGCTGACATGCGTTAATAACTTTCTTCCAAGCGCACCAGCGGGGTGTGAGGCAGCGAAATCTTCTGACTTGAATCCCCTTGCATCCAAGAGTGCGACTGCAAGTGCATCTCCAAGTGCTAATTGCGCAGTTGTACTAGCGGTTGGCGCTAGATTCAACGGGCAGGCCTCCTTGTCAACACTACTATCAATAACAAGCGTAGCGCTTTTGCCTAACGTTGAGTTCAAACTACCCGTAATGGCAATCAACGCTACGCCCAATCTTTTGATAAGCGGAAGTAATCTCGTGATCTCCTCGGTCTCGCCACTGTTGGACAACGCAAGCACAACGTCTTGCGCTGTAATCATCCCCAAGTCTCCGTGGCTTGCCTCGGCTGGATGGACAAACATTGCAGGCGTCCCTGTGGATGCCAACGTTGCAGCAATTTTTGTAGCAATGTGCCCGCTCTTGCCCATGCCCATTACCACCACGCGGCCTTTTATGTTCAAAATAGTTTCAACAGAATCTACAAAATGATTGTTCAACCTTGCTTTTAAAGCAATAACAGCCGCAGCCTCAATTTCTAGCGCTTGTCTACCAAGTTCTAATATCTGTTCGCGGTTCAAGGACTTTATTTTTGTCATCTTATTTGTGTTGGATATGAATCATTCTTTCGAATTGTTTTCTTTATTTACCTATACAAAATCCTGCAAAGATTTCTCCAAGCAGATCATCGCTTGAAAACTCCCCCGTAATCTCACTCAGACAGTTTTGAGCAAGTCTCAATTCTTCGGCTATCAACTCCAGCGGTGGATTTTCTTGTTTAATCCAAAAAACACCACTCAACACATGGGTCTGAACCCTTTTAAGTGCGTCTAAATGCCTTTGCCTCGCAAGGTACAGCCCCTGCTCATGGCCAGGACTCCATCCTGCCAAATTTAGCAATCTTGCCCTTAACTCATCAATTCCTAATCCCTCTTTAGCTGAAATGCTTAAGGCACTTTCACCGCCTAATTCATCAATTATTTCTTGCGAACCAATATCTAATTTATTATAGATGTCCAGAATTTTTAAGCCTTCAATTTGTTTTTCTTGAATGACGCTCTTTATCCAGCCTTCTTGTTGGACGTACTCTGCATCTTTCATTCTTGACAGGTCATGCAAGTAAATCAATACATCCGCTTCCTTGATTCGATCCCAAGCACGTTGAATACCTATTTTTTCTACCTCATCCAAGGGATCCTCTCCCTCTGCGCGCAAGCCTGCGGTGTCTGAGATGTGAAAGGGGACGCCCTCTATGGAGATGGTTTCTTTAATAACGTCTCTCGTAGTTCCAGCAATATTTGTAACGATGGCAATTTCGTCTCCAGACAAAACATTCATGAGAGAGCTTTTTCCTGCATTTGGCTGGCCAGCAATGACAACATTGATGCCCTGCCTTAAAACGCGTCCCTGCTCAGAGCGCAAGATTATTTCTTCTAATTTGGTCTTGATGATCTTGGTTTCTTGATCAACTTGTTCTGATTTTATGAAGTCAATTTCCTCTTCTGGAAAATCAATACTTGCTTCTACAAATACTCTTAAATGAACCAATAATTCTTTTAATTCGTTGATCTCTTTCGAAAAATCACCCTGAAGTGAGCGTATAGCTCCTTTTGCTGCTAACTTGGTACTTGCATTTATTAAATCCATCACCGCTTCAGCTTGAGCGAGATCAAGTTTTGAGTTTAAAAAGGCTCTTTCACTAAATTCGCCTGGGCGTGCCATTCGTAAGCCACTCAGCAATGCCACCCCTTGCTCATTGGGTTGATGCGCAAACTCAATACAGCGCTCCAAAATCATATTCAAAAGCACAGGTCCACCATGCCCTTGGAGCTCTAAAATATCCTCACCAGTGTAGCTGTTGGGTGCTTGAAAAAAAATAGCCACTAATTGGTCTATCGCATTGCCACCCAAGTCCCTTAGTGTGCACAGGCTTGCTAGCCTGGGCTTCAAGTCACGCTGCAATAAACCGACAATAAATGGTTTTAAATTTGCAGCGCTTATTCGTATGACGCCAACAGCTCCAACGCCTTGGGCTGTTGAAATAGCAATAATCGGCTGGTTTTTTTCATTCATCAACACGGGCGATTTCCCCCAGCCTTTTTTAAATTATTTGTTTAGCACGCCAAGTCTTTTATTAATAAGCCACTGTTGTGATATCGACAATATGTTATTGGTCAGCCAATAAAGCACCAATCCCGCAGGGAAGAAGAAGAACATCACGCTAAACGCCAGTGGCATGATCCACATCATTTTCGCCTGTATAGGATCGGGAGGAGTTGGATTGAGCCATGTTTGCAAAAGTGATGTCCCAGTCATTACAAAGGGCAATATAAAGTACGGGTCTGGTGCTGCAAGATCATGAATCCATCCAAGCCAAGGTGCGTTTCTCATCTCGACTGTAGATAACAAAACCCAGTACAAGGCGATGAATACAGGAATTTGAATCACAATTGGCAAACACCCGCCCATTGGGTTTACCTTTTCTTCGCGGTAAATTCTCATCATCTCAACTTGAATTTGCTGCGGATTGTCTTTCAAGCGCTCCCTCATTTCCATGATTTTTGGATTGATAGCTTTCATTTTTGCCATGCTCTTGTATGCTTGAGCGTTTAACCAAAAGAAAGCAATTTTTAACAAAACAACCAAAGCAACGATAGACCATCCCCAATTTCCAATAAAGTTGTGTAGTTTGTCTACCAACCAATAAAGCGGTTTAGCCAAAATTGTGAGCCACCCATAATCTTTTACCAACTCTAAGCCCGGGTATAGGGCTTCCAGTGTTTTCTCTTCTTGAGGACCCACATACAAATGGGCAATGAGAGATTCCGATGATTTAGATGCGATCTTCCCCAATTGACCGATCATGCCTGCTGAATATAAATTGGTGTCTACTTTTCTAGCGAAGTATTCTCTAGAAAAGTTGTTAGGGAATATCCAAGCACTTACAAAATAGTGCTGAACCATCGCTACGTAACCTTCGTTAGATTGTTTCTCAAAAGTTAATTTGTCTTTTTCAATATCTTTAAAGTCAATTTTTTGATATTTTTTCGCTTCTGTAAATACTGCCGGACCAGTAAAGGTTGAGTAAAAAGAAGACTCTCCTTCAGGCTTGTTGCCGTCTCTTAATATTTGCACGTAAAGAAGTGGTGAAATTTCCTTATCACTTCTGTTAACGATGTCTTGCTTAACCGTTATGTCGTATGCGTTCCTATTAATTTCGTAACTCTTAACCAGCTGTACCCCGTTCATTTCAGGAGACTCAAAACGCAGAGTAAGTTTATTCTCGCCTTCTTTAAACGTTGTCGCTCCGCTGAATTTCATGAGCGTTTTGTGCGTTGGATATTCGGCACCACTCTCTTTAGAGATGAGCCCTGATTGAGCCTCGTAAATTCTCTGTGCTGAATCATCCAATAAAACCACGTTACTGCCAGGATGATTGATATCTTTGTGATCCAACAATTCTGCCTTTACAAGGCTCCCACCAACGGGGTCAAAAGTTAGTTTGAGTACATTGGTCGTTATTTCAACTTTTTCTCTTGAAACAGTTTTTTGCTCGTTGCTGTCAACACTAGTAAGTGCTTGCACACCTGAGGCAACCGTAGTTGCTTGAGGAATTTCTGAATTCGATGCGGGCGCGACTTGTACTTCAGCTTTTTCAGAGGAAGGAAAAAATAATGCTTTATGTCCGTTATAGACTTGCCATTTATCCCACAGCATCACCATACAAAAGCCAAAAATTACCCACAGCACGGATCGACGAATATCATTCATAGCAAATTAATTGTTTTTATTTAAGAATAGAAAAGGGGAGATAACGGGAACAGGATCATGTCCGCCAGCACAAAGCGGTTGGCACTTACATAATCTTTTTAACATCAGATATGTGCCTGCACAGGAACCATGACTTTGAATCGCTTCAATGGCATACGTTGAGCAGGTCGGTGTAAAACGACACTGCAATCCTATCACGGGACTTAGCAACATTTTATAGGCACGGATGAGTGCTATAAGTGTTTTAGAAATCACAACATGGCCCCGTCTTTGTAAAGACTTTGTAATTCACTAGCTACATCAAGTTTTAACTTAAGCGAAGAAGGACTTAAATAAGTTTTTCTGTCGAACGATTTATTCAATCTAACAACATGTACTTGTTTTGGAAACAGCGCGCCAACTGTCTTTGCTATCTCATAAACTTGGCGTCTTATCGCATTTCTTGTAACAGCTTTTTTAGCTAATCTCTTGGGCACAACTACTCCCACCTGTAAATAAACCGGTTTTTGTGCTTTATCGATTTTTTCTGGCGCATTCATCTTATACAAGGTAAAGTGCTCTGACCTAGATGTCACGCCTGTGCGCAAAACTTCCTGAAAAATTTCTTTATCAACAATATGCTCTATCATTGATTATTAGGGGAAGTTAATGTGATTTTCTCGATTAGTTAGAGAAAATCACATTTGTCTGCTTCAAACGGCTAGGCGTTTGCGACCTTTAGCACGGCGCGCGTTGATAACAGCACGGCCACCGCGTGTTTTCATGCGAACTAAAAACCCGTGAGTACGTGCACGTTTGGTTTTTGATGGTTGGTATGTACGTTTCATAATCTTCTACTTTTATTCAGCTGAGCCCGCTATTATCGCAAATTTTGTTCATACTTGGAAGACCTTCTTCACTAATTCGTTTGATACGCGCGTTTAAGTATTGTTTTTTAGGTACTTTTTAGGGGGCTGTTATAATATACAGCTTAAGTTACGTTTTTCTTTTGCATTTAAGACGTCAATATTTTAGAAAACTGGCTTTTTTTTCTGTGGATAATTTTTTGATAAGATTGCTTTTTGGAGCTTAAAACTGCCATACTATCCACAATATTTAATATCCTACAGCCTTTCCTATTTTATTAACTTTTAACATGCAAGATCTCTGGCAAAACTGCGTCGAACAACTTGCACAAGAATTGCCAGAACAGCAATTTAACACTTGGATTAAGCCATTACAGGCAACTTTTTCTAGTGATTTCTCCAAGGTAACTGTCCTGGTAGGAAACCGTTTTAAACTAGATTGGATTCGAACCCAATATTCAAAAAAGTTAGCTTCAATCCTCTCCTCTCTCTACGGACAAACAATTGCGGTTGAATTAGCACTATCTCAAAAAGAGACTGTATCCAAGTCCCCTGTCAATGGTTTATCCACAGAAACTGAGTTCACTTATTCTGTTCCTACTTTAGTTGAAGAACAGGTAGAGGAGCCTTTTCGCAATAGGCTGAACCCATCATTGACTTTTGAGTCATTCGTAGAAGGATCTGCTAACAGGATGGCTCGTGCCGCGGCCATGCACGTTGCTTCTATTCCGGGCCATTTGTACAACCCCCTTTTTATATACGGCGGCGTGGGTTTAGGTAAAACTCACCTTGTGCATGCCGTTGGAAATCAATTATTAAAAGACAAACCGGATGCAAAGATTTTGTATATCCACGCAGAGCAATTTGTATCCGATGTTGTCAAAGCCTATCAACGTAAAACTTTTGATGAATTTAAGCTTAGGTACCACTCCTTAGACCTTCTTCTGATAGATGATGTCCAGTTTTTTGCTAACAAAGACCGAACGCAAGAGGAGTTTTTTAACGCTTTCGAGGCTCTTTTAGCTAAAAAGTCGCACATCGTCATGACAAGTGATACCTATCCTAAAGGATTGGCAGATATCCACGAAAGATTAGTGTCTAGGTTTGATTCTGGTCTAACAGTCGCTATAGAGCCGCCTGAATTAGAAATGAGAGTAGCTATATTGATGACAAAGTCTCGTCTTGAGGGCTCAGAAATGCCCGAAGAGGTTGCTTTCTTTGTCGCTAAAAATGTTCGTTCTAATGTCCGTGAATTGGAAGGGGCTTTAAGGAAAATATTGGCCTATTCTCGGTTCAATCAAAAGGAAATATCCATTCAACTCGCCAGGGATGCACTTAGAGATCTTCTATCGATACAAAATAGGCAAATTTCTGTTGAAAATATTCAAAAAACAGTCGCTGATTTTTATAAAATCAAAGTTGCAGACATGTATTCAAAAAAGCGACCAGTCTCAATTGCTAGACCCAGACAAATTGCAATGTACCTGGCAAAAGAATTAACGCAAAAAAGTTTACCTGAAATTGGAGAATTGTTTGGAGGGCGAGATCATACGACCGTCTTGCATGCTGTTAGAAAAATTTCTGGTGAACGATTGCAGCTTAATGAACTAAATCAACAACTCCATGTACTTGAACAAACACTGAAAGGGTAAACTTTGTTTTTTTAACATTCCTCAAACTCTGTGGATTAAACTTGAATAACTGAGTAGTTATCCACAGAAAGATTCCTTTTCCGTAATTTGTTCATAAACGCGCCACATTCCAAACAGTATTTACAAACATGGTTTTAAAGTTCGTAACTTGTTGAAAACAAAAAGAAAAATAACCTTTTCAACAGAAAACTATGTACTCTATCTACTACTACTAATTTAATATATATAAATAAAGAGGTTTTAATGATTATCCTAAAAGCAACCCAGGAGACTTTAATCAATGCTATCCAATCGGTTTCTGGCATTGTTGAAAAACGTCATACCCAACCTATTCTTGCTAATCTTTTTATTAAGAAAGAAGGAAATAATATTGATCTCTTAGCAAGTGATATGGAAATACAAATCCAAGCTAAAACTCAATTTGATGGTGACAGCTCTTCTTTTTCTATTACTGTTGGTGCTCGAAAATTAATAGATATTTTGAGAGCCCTACCTTCAGATCAATTGGTTACCCTTGAATCGAACCAAAATAAAATAATATTAAAAGGTGGTAAAAGTAAATTTACGCTTCAAACAATGCCTTCCGAAGATTACCCTTTAATCAAAGAGTCATCTAATTTAGGTTCTGTTTTCAGTATTCCTCAAAAAACACTTAAGAAACTATTACAACAAGTTTCTTTTTCAATGGCTGTACATGACATTAGATATTATTTGAACGGTATTTTATTTGTCGCTGAAAATAATACGTTAAGTCTTGTCGCAACAGACGGCCATAGGCTAGCTTTTGCATCTTCTGTTTTAGACCATGAAGTACCTAAGCAAGAAGTTATTCTGCCTAGGAAGACCGTTATTGAGCTTCTCAGATTACTTAGTGACTCTGAGGGATCGATTGATATGCAATTTGCTTCCAACCAGGCTAAATTTACTTTTGGAAATTTAACTTTCATCACCAAACTTGTAGAAGGTAAATTCCCAGATTACAACCGAGTCATACCTAAGGGTAATAAAAATGAAATTATTCTTGGAAGGGAACCTTTGCTCCATTGCTTGCAAAGAACAGCAATCTTAACCAGTGATAAATTTAAAGGTGTTCGTTTAAACATTGAACCTGGTGTTTTAAGAGTAGCTTCGAGTAATTCTGAACAAGAGGAAGCTGTTGATGAATTGGATATCGATTATTCTGGAAATGCTATTGAGATTGGATTTAATGTTACATATCTCATAGATGTATTAAACAATATGAGTCAAGAAATGGTTCGCTTTGACTTACCAGATTCAAACAGTTCAGCACTTATTACGATGCCTGACTCTGATTCATTCAAGTACGTAGTTATGCCCATGAGAATTTAATTTTCATTTTTTTATAGCTTTTTAATTTAAATTCTTATATGTCTGAAAATATTGATACATCTGGTACACCTGCAATTGATGCTTATGGTGAAAATTCAATCCAGATTTTGGAAGGTCTAGAAGCCGTCAGAAAACGACCTGGTATGTACATTGGAGATACATCAGATGGCACTGGATTGCATCATCTTGTTTTTGAAGTTGTAGATAATTCAATTGATGAAGCTTTGGCAGGACATTGTGATGATATTGTTGTAACCATTCATTCTGATAACTCGATTAGTGTTGTTGATAACGGCCGGGGTATTCCAACCGGCGTCAAAATGGACGATAAACACGAGCCCAAAAGAAGCGCTGCTGAAATAGCCTTAACCGAGTTGCACGCGGGTGGTAAGTTCAATCAAAACTCTTATAAAGTATCAGGTGGTTTACATGGTGTTGGTGTATCTTGTGTAAATGCGCTATCTAAGTGGTTGAGATTAACTGTTCGTAGAGAAGGAAAAGTTCATTCACTTGAATTTGCCAAAGGATTCGTTCAAAACCGTATATTAGAAAAAGTAAACGGTTTTGAAATATCTCCAATGAAAATTGTGGGGGATACAGAGAAAAAAGGAACGGAAGTTCATTTTTTACCAGATACAGATATATTCACGTCTAACCACGATTTTCATTATGAAATTTTAAGTAAACGCTTAAGAGAATTAAGCTTTCTTAACAACGGCGTACGTATACGTTTAATGGATGAGAGAACAGGCAAGTCTGATGACTTCTCTGGTGCTGGTGGTGTTAAAGGGTTTGTTGATTTTATTAACGTTGGTAAAAAAGTTTTACATCCCAATGTATTTCACTCCATGGGTGAAAGACCTTCCGAATCTTACGGAGGGATTCCCGGAACACAAATCGGCGTAGAAGTAGCGATGCAGTGGAATGATGGTTACAACGAAAGCGTTTTATGCTTTACCAATAATATCCCTCAACGCGATGGCGGTACTCATTTGACGGGATTACGCGCTGCTATGACCCGTGTTATCAATAAGTACATTGACGAAAACGAGTTTGCTAAAAAAGCCAAGGTTGAAGTCACAGGTGATGATATGCGTGAAGGGTTAACCTGCGTACTATCTGTAAAAGTCCCTGAACCAAAATTTAGTAGTCAAACCAAAGATAAATTGGTTTCCAGTGAAGTTCGCGCCCCTGTTGAAGATATTGTTGCTAAAGCACTTGGAGATTTTCTTCAAGAAAAGCCTAATGATGCAAAAATTATTTGCGGAAAAATTGTTGATGCAGCTCGCGCTCGAGAAGCCGCTCGAAAAGCGCGTGAGATGACCCGTCGCAAAGGTGTTTTGGATGGTATGGGTTTGCCCGGCAAGCTTGCAGATTGCCAAGAGAAAGATCCCTCACTTTGTGAAATCTATATCGTCGAGGGAGATTCTGCTGGTGGCTCTGCTAAACAGGGTAGGGATCGAAAATTTCAAGCTATTCTTCCGTTGCGTGGAAAAATCCTTAACGTTGAGAAAGCCAGATACGAAAAGCTTTTGACCAGCAATGAAATTTTGACTCTTATTACTGCCCTGGGAACAGGTATTGGGAAGGTCAGTGCAGAATCTGGTAAATCGGGGACTGATGACTTTAATGTCGATAAACTTCGTTACCACAGAATCATCATCATGACTGATGCTGATGTTGACGGTGCACACATTAGAACACTGCTCCTTACTTTCTTTTACCGACAAATGCCCGAGCTCGTTGAAAGAGGGCACATCTACATTGCTCAGCCTCCTTTGTATAAAGTTAAAGTCGGTAAGGAAGAGCAATATCTTAAAGATGCACCCGCGCTTGACTCCTTCTTATTGCGTGTAGCGATGAAAGATGCAGCGCTTCAAACTGGCGGCCCACAGTCGCAGACCTTAAAAGGCGAGACACTTGAAGAGTTAGCTCGCAAGCATCAAATAGCTGAAGCAGTTATCGCAAGACTCAGCGGTACCATGGATATGGAAGCATTGCGTGCGATGGCCGACGGCGTCTCGTTGAACTTAGATACACTTGACCAAGCACATGCTTGTGCCAACACGCTTCAAGCAAAATTACTTGAGCTCGGAAGTGGTTCAACAGTTACGGCAGAATTTGACGTTAGAACAGATAAGCCCATACTGCGCATCAGTCGCCATCACCACGGAAACGTCAAAAGCAGTATCATCACTCAAGACTTCGTTCACGGCGCAGACTATGCGGCCTTAGAAGAAGCCTCTCAAACCTTTAAGGGACTCATGGCCGAGGACGGTAAGGTTCAAAGAGGGGAGGGAGAGCGACTTAAGGAAGAATCCGTTAGTGACTTTAGGCAAGCAATGCGCTGGCTTATCCAACAAGCCGAACACGCTACAGCGCGTCAACGCTATAAAGGACTGGGAGAGATGAATCCTGCTCAACTTTGGGAGACAACAATGGATCCCCAGGTGAGACGTTTACTGCGCGTGCAAATTGATGATGCGATCGAAGCAGACCGTGTCTTCACGATGCTCATGGGCGACGAGGTCGAGCCTCGTAGACTCTTTATTGAGAAAAATGCACTAAGAGCAGCGAACCTAGATGTCTGACCTTTTTTAGGTCCGACTATATCAATCGTCCCGCCCGATAGTCCTCAACAGCCTTAATTATTTGCTCCTTTGTGTTCATCACAAAGGGGCCGTACTGCACAATGCTTTCCTTGAGGGGTTTGCCTGCGATCAATATCAATTTAGCGCCTGTTGTGGTATTTATTTTTAAGTAATCGCTGTTATTGCTAAGAATTGCCATCTCTTCTTTTTGGACGCCTTGTTGTTCAGATCCTTCCCCCACTGTAATGCTACCTTCATAAACGTATACGAAAGCGTTGTGATTTTGAGGTATGACCTCTTCAAATGCACTGCTATTATTTTTTGGTAGGTGTATGTCTAAATAAAGAGGTTGCGTATCCTCCCTTTGTACCGCACCCGCTGTTTGATGTGAATGACCCGCAATGACTCTTACTTTTATATTGTTTTCTAAGTGAAACTCTGGGATGTCGTTGCTTTGGATATCTTTGTACCAAGGAGCACACATTTTTTGTTTTGCTGGAAGATTAACCCATAACTGAAAACCACTCATGCGTCCGTTTTCTTGTTCGGGCATCTCACTGTGAATAACGCCCCTGCCTGCTGTCATCCATTGCACGCCCCCGTCTTCTAAAAGGCCTGAGTTACCAGCACTATCGTGGTGTCTCATTTTCCCCGTCAGCATATAGGTGACCGTTTCAAAACCTCTGTGGGGATGATCTGGAAATCCGCCTATGTAATCCGATGCCTCATCGCTACCAAATGCATCTAGCATTAAAAACGGATCTAGTCTTTGTTGGAGTTCTTGAGTGAGTAGGCGGGTTAATTTGACCCCGTCGCCATCACTAGTTTTTTGTCCGTGTATTATTTTTTCGACTGTTCTCATATATTTCGATTTGTATTTGTAATGTTGCTGTGCGACGCACTTGCCTTGTTGTGTAGACGAGAAGTAAAATAGTGGGTTATATAAAATATTTTAATCTTACTGCTTTTGATACTCTTTTGATTGCTAAATCCTTTGCAATTATCTTTGGCACACTGGTTTCTTGCTATTGACCTTTTATAGGCGCCTATTAAACAATGAAATATCCTCGTGAATTTGATGTCATCGTCGTTGGAGGGGGTCATGCGGGCACGGAGGCGGCGTTGGCGAGTGCGCGAATGGGTTGTTCAACCTTATTGCTTACGCACAATATAGAGACCCTGGGACAAATGAGCTGTAACCCCTCCATTGGGGGGATTGGAAAAGGGCATTTGGTTAAAGAAATTGATGCAATGGGTGGCGTCATGGCGCGGGCTACGGATAAAGCCGGAATTCAGTTCCGAATTTTGAATAAATCAAAAGGCCCTGCAGTTAGAGCAACAAGAGCGCAGGCTGATAGGATTTTGTACAAGGCAGCCGTTCGTTATGAGCTTGAAAACCAGCCCAACCTTGTACTCTTTCAACAAGCCGTTGATGACTTATGGATTGAGGGTAACAAGGTCGTGGGTGCGATCGTTCAGGCCGGTATTCACTTTCGCGCGCGAACCGTCGTGCTCACTGCGGGCACTTTTTTAAATGGCAGGATACATGTCGGGTTAGACAATTATTCCGGTGGTAGAGCAGGGGACCCACCCGCCATTCGTTTAAGCGATCGACTCAAAGAATTAAAGCTTCCCCAAGGACGCTTAAAAACCGGTACACCCCCACGTTTAGATGGTCGTACTATAGACTTCTCAGCCTGTTTGGAGCAGCCCGGAGACGGCATGCCCGGAGGCGGAGAGGGACCCATCCCTGTATTTAGTTACATGGGTAAGGTACAAGACCACCCGGATCAAATGCCTTGTTGGATCACGCATACCAACGCTCAAACTCATGACATTATTCGGTCCGGATTTGATCGAAGCCCCATGTTCACCGGCAAAATTGAAGGGGTAGGGCCAAGGTACTGCCCAAGCGTGGAAGACAAGATCAATCGTTTTGCCGATAAAGAAAGTCATCAAATCTTTCTAGAGCCAGAGGGGCTCACGACCAACGAATACTATCCTAACGGGATCAGCACGAGCCTGCCTTTTGATGTTCAATACGACTTGGTGCGCTCTATGAAGGGGTTAGAGCAAGCGCATATCCTAAGACCTGGATATGCAATTGAATATGATTACTTTGATCCCAGAGAGCTCAAGCGCAGCTTTGAAACGCGGTCTATCCAGGGGCTTTTCTTTGCGGGGCAGATCAACGGGACGACGGGTTACGAAGAGGCAGCTGCGCAAGGTCTTTATGCAGGAATTAACGCAGCTCGTTATTGCAAAGGCTTGGAGGCCTGGACGCCGACTCGTGATCAGGCCTACATAGGCGTTCTTGTGGATGACTTGGTTACCAAGGGCGTCTCCGAGCCTTACCGAATGTTTACAAGCCGCGCAGAATACCGACTACAGCTGCGTGAGGACAATGCTGACCAACGATTAACACCCATCGCCCGGGAAATGGGTCTAGTTAGTCAATTGCAATGGGACCAATTCCATCAGAAACAAACAGCCATTTCTAACGAAATTGGTCGATTGAAATCGATTTGGGTCAATCCGCGGAATCTCCTAGAGGATGAGTCCATCAGGGTACTGGGTAAAAAGATTGAGCACGAGCACAACCTTGGTGATCTTCTTCGTCGCCCTGACATCACCTATGAAGGATTAATGAGTCTAGATTCTGGTGCCTTTAAATGTCCAATTATTGAGTCCCTAGACCATGTTTCACGTGAAACAATTGTTGAGCAAGTTGAGATCAGTGCCAAGTATTCTGGGTATATCGAAAAACAAAGGGAGGAAGTTGAGCGGGCGGCTCAGTTTGAGCGACTCGCACTTCCTGCGGATATGGATTATTTATCGATAGATGCCTTAAGCTACGAGGTGAGACAAAAACTCTCGCATCACCGGCCAGAAACGGTTGGTCATGCATCTCGGATTTCTGGCATTACGCCTGCGGCCATATCGCTGTTGTTAATTCATTTAAAGAGAATGAAGGCGAAAAGGGCTATTTCATCCGGTGCGGATGATAAGAGCCTGGCACAACACCAGTAAACAACCGGGATCTAGTCCGTGACTGAAGAATCATCGGTATTTCGTGGCCCTCAGGGTCCTCTTGGTTTGCTTCATTCGCAAGATGTTGAGAGTCTTCGACCCGCTCTTCGGTCTGGGTTAAAAGAGCTGCGGCTTTCGATGAGTGATCAGCAAATTGAGCTCATTTTGCGCTACGTTGGTCTCCTGAACAAATGGGGGGGCGTTTATAACTTAACGGCCATTAAAGGCTCGGATCAGATTCTTGTCCAACACGTTTTGGATTGTCTGAGTATTGTTAATCCATTGAAGGACCGCATTGGATCAGCTGCGCACATCTTGGATGTTGGTTCGGGAGCAGGCCTACCGGCTGTCATGATCGCAATTGCTTGCCCTTCAATGCAGGTGGTCGCCTTGGATGCTGTAGCCAAGAAAATGGCGTTTGTACAGCAAACAGCGCTGCAGTTGGGTTTAAAAAACCTTGTTGCCAAACATGCCCGGATCGAAAACATTGAGTCAAATGATTTTGATTTGGTGGTTTCAAGGGCGTTTGCGAGCTTGACTGATTTTATTGAGGGGACAAAGGGGGCCCTCAAAGAGGGCGGAATTTGGCTTGCTATGAAAGGGCGTGTGCCAAGTGATGAGATAGAGGTCTTGCCAAAGGGATTTGTCGTGCGCGAGGTGGAGACTCTTCTTGTTCCCGGCATGTTTGCTGAGCGTTGTTTGGTCTGGATTGCACGGAACTCCGATGTAAAGTCAGGGTAGATGCTGCTAAATGATGGCCCTCGTCATTGAATATGTTTCACGTGAAACACACTCGCACATAACTTTTAAATAAAGACGCGTTATTTTTGTGGGTCGCACAACTTGAGCGGTAAACTCACTCTTCACACTTGGAAAGAAGTCTCTCATGGCGAAAATATTTTGTGTTGCTAATCAAAAGGGCGGCGTTGGCAAAACGACGACGTCCGTCAATTTGGCGGCGGGGTTGGGGGCAATCGGTCAGCGTGTTTTGTTGATTGACCTGGATCCGCAGGGTAATGCCACTATGGGTTCAGGTATTGATAAGAGAAGTTTGAATTTAAGCGTCTACGATGTTTTGTTGGAGTCGGCAAGTATCAAGGAGGCTATTCGTCCAAGTTTTTGGGGAGAGGAGGGCGGAAAAAAACATTTCCCGACTTATGATGTTTTGGGGGCCAACAGAGATTTGGCCGGAGCAGAGGTGGAGTTGGTGGGTTTGGATTACAGGGAGATGCGTTTAAAAAGGGCGTTGTCCCTGGTTGGGGATGACTATGACTTTGTGGTGGTGGATTGCCCGCCATCACTGTCGATGCTGACTCTCAACGGTTTGTGCGCAGCGCAGGGCGTCGTTGTTCCCATGCAGTGTGAGTATTTTGCGCTGGAAGGACTAACGGACTTGGTCAATACGATCAAACAGGTGCATGCCAATTTGAATACAGATTTACAAATCATCGGCCTATTGCGTGTAATGTTTGACCCGCGGGTAACACTACAGCAACAAGTCAGTGATCAGCTTAAGGCGCACTTTGGCGATAAGGTTTTCAACGCAATTATTCCTCGTAATGTCCGTTTAGCGGAGGCGCCAAGTTTTGGACTGCCTGGGGTGGTTTTTGATCCTTTGGCAAAGGGCAGTCAAGCCTTTATAGAGTTTGCGCAGGAAATGGTCGACAGACTCAGTTCAATTAAATAAACGAAAGAATAGAGAAAATATGGTTACTAAAAAACCAAAGGGACTTGGACGCGGGTTAGAAGCCTTGCTAGGCCCAGCAGCCAAGGAGACCGCTGATGAAGAGGGTTCCAATGGCTTAATTGGTCCCTCTACGCTCATGCTCACCCAAATGGTGGCAGGCATGTATCAACCCAGAACGAGAATGGATGAGGGTGCGCTGTATGAGCTCGCCGAGAGCATCAAAGCCCAGGGCATCATGCAGCCCATTTTGGTTCGTCTTTTAAAAGACGGACCCCATCAAGATAAATATGAGATTATTGCTGGAGAGCGACGTTTCAGGGCTGCCAAGTTAGCAGGTCTGCAGTCTGTGCCTGTGCTGGTGAAAGATGTCCCCAACGAGGCGGCGGCGGCGATGGCGTTGATTGAAAATATTCAGCGTGAGGACTTAAATCCTCTTGAGGAAGCTCACGGTTTGGATCGATTGGTAAGAGAATTTGGCTTGAGTCACGAGCAGGCAGCCCAGGCGGTTGGGCGCTCTAGAAGTGCCGCGTCCAACCTGCTTCGCTTACTTAATTTAACCCAGCCTGTGCAGACCATGCTGATGGCAGGCGATTTGGATATGGGCCACGCACGCGCCTTGCTCAGCTTGGAGCAGGGAGAGCAAGTGGGTGCTGCGCATGAGATGACCGCTAAAAAAATGTCTGTCAGAGAAGCGGAACAATTGGTAAAAAGGCTCAAGGCAAACCTCACCCAAGTGCCGACCAAAAAAGCGGGGCGTGAAAAATCTAGAGATGTTCTTCGTATTGAAGAAGAGCTGTCTGATCTTTTAACGGCTAATGTGGATGTCGTGATTAAAAAGACAACCAAGCGTCATGGAAAATCATATGAAATGGGTGAGATTGTTATCCAATTTGGCTCTTTGGATGAGCTGAACGGCTTGATCGATAAACTCAGAGGATCGGCCGTTCAGGCTTAAATCTCAGACAGAAAATATCTTTCCTGGATTCATAATGTTTTGAGGATCCAGAGCCTTTTTAATGGTTCTCATCATTTGAACCGCTCCTTCACCGGCCTCATCAATTAAAAAACCCATTTTGTGCAGGCCAATACCGTGCTCACCCGAACAAGTGCCCCCCATGCTGAGGGCACGCGCAACGAGTTTGTGGTTGAGCGCTTCGGCGGTTGAGCGTTCATGTTCGTTGTTAGGGTCTATCAAATAGCCGAAATGAAAGTTTCCGTCCCCGACGTGGCCCACCAGAAAATAAGAAAGACCAGATGCCTCTGTTTCTTCTACAGACTCTAGTAAACAGTCTGCCAGGCGGCTAATAGGCACACAGGTGTCGGTAGAGATAGCCCTGCAGCCAGGGCGCGACTGAAGCGCTGCAAAATAAGTATTGTGTCTTGCGCTCCAAAGACGAGTGCGCTCCTCCGGCGTACTTGCCCATTCAAACTCCTCACCCCCAAACTCAGTTGCAATCTCTTGAACACTCGTTGCTTGCTCCTTCACGCTATCGGGGGATCCGTGAAACTCCATGAGCAACAAGGGTTGTTCGGCGAGGGTAAGCTTGGAGTGAGCGTTCACCATGCGTACCGAGTTTTTATCTATCAACTCGACGCGGGCGATAGGGATGCCCATTTGAATGATTTGAATGGTTGTTCTTACTGCAGCTTCAATGGATGGAAACGAACAAATGGCTGCGGAAATGGCCTCGGGTAAAGGGTAGATTTTGAGGGTAATTTCGCTCAGAACACCCAGAGTACCTTCGCTCCCAATAAACAACCGAGTTAGGTCGTATCCAGCACTTGATTTTTTAGCGCGCGTACCCGTTCGAATGATCTCGCCTTCAGCGCTAACCACTTCAAGAGCCAAAACGTTTTCGCGCATCGTGCCGTAGCGAACGGCGTTTGTACCGCTGGCCCGCGTAGCGCACATCCCGCCCAGGGAGGCATTTGCGCCTGGATCAATAGGAAAGAAAAGCCCCGTACTTTTTAACTCTTGGTTAAGCTGCATGCGCGTAACGCCGGGCTGAACGGTAACGGTTAGGTCCTCAGCGTTGATGGATAAAATTTTGTCCATCTTACTCACGTCAAGGCTCATGCCGCCTTGCACAGCTAGCAAGTGGCCTTCAAGTGAGGAGCCAACACCAAAGGGAATCACAGGCACCGAGTACTGAGCTGCGAGCTTGACCGCGTCAGCGATGTCTTTGGTGCTTTGCGCGAAGACAACGACAGAGGGTGGGGGGACACTTACAAATGCAGATTCGTCTCGGCCGTGTTGTTCGCGCACAGCCATTGCTGTGGAGCACGCGCTTGCAAACCGTGCTTTAAGAGCTTCAATAAACTCGCCCGCAATGACTCTTTGCTTAATCTCAGGGGCTAAGTGACTAATAGGTGTAGGAGCGTTCATAGCAATGCTTTGATTCGAAGTTTTAATCCAGTGGGTAGCGCTCAAGTGTACGACGATGAAACAAAGTAGGAAAGGGAAAAATCACGAATTACGCTCTACCTGGGGAAACCACTCGGGCTTGATACAACATTGCGAGAGATAGGCTTAATCAGCTAAGGTGTTTGCGCCTTATCATGAGAGGGTATGAGAGCATTTGCGATAATAGGTCGAATTCGAAAAAATACGGAGTAAAAATGTCTAAAGTTGCGTTTCAGTGGAATGATCCTTTTTTAATCGAGCAGCAGTTAACGTCCGAGGAGCGCATGGTCTCGGAGGCCGTGCGGGATTATTGCCAACAAAACTTACAGACAAGAGTACTGGACTCTTTTCGAAATGAAAAAACAGATGTCGCCATTTTTAAAGAGATGGGAGCACTTGGCATGCTCGGCCCAACCATACCAACTCAGTACGGAGGGCCTGGTCTGAATTACGTTTCATATGGTTTGATTGCAAAGGAGGTCGAGCGCGTTGATTCGGGCTACCGCTCGATGATGAGTGTTCAGTCGTCCTTGGTTATGCTTCCTATTTATGAGTTTGGATCGGAGGCGCAAAAGCAAAAGTATTTGCCCAAACTAGCATCGGGAGAGTGGATAGGATGTTTTGGTCTCACTGAGCCTGATCACGGATCCGATCCCGCGGGCATGCTCACTAGAGCAAAAGTCGTTAAAGGCGGGTACAGCTTATCGGGCAGCAAAATGTGGATCTCCAACAGCCCAATCGCGGATGTGTTTGTAGTGTGGGCCAAAGAGGTTACAGAGTCTGGACAAGTCGGGCCTATCCGCGGCTACATTTTGGAGAAAGGAATGAAGGGTCTAAGTGCCCCGGCAATTCACGGCAAAGTTGGATTGAAAGCGTCCATAACGGGGGAGATCGTCATGGACTCCGTTTTTGTTCCAGAAGAAAATGTACTGCCAGAGGTTCAGGGATTAAAGGGACCATTTACCTGTTTGAACAGCGCAAGGTACGGCATCGCCTGGGGCGCTTTGGGGGCAGCAGAGGATTGTTGGTTCAGGGCGCGCGAGTACACGCTGGCACGTAAACAATTTGGTCGCCCACTCGCGGCAAATCAACTTATTCAGAAAAAGTTGGTGGATATGCAAACCGAAATTACCCTTGGCCTTCAGGGTTGCCTGCGACTGGGTCGAATGAAAGATGAGGGCATTGATAGTGTAGAAATAACCTCCATCCTCAAGCGCAACTCCTGTGGGAAAGCGCTTGATATTGCCAGAATGGCGCGAGACATGATGGGTGGAAACGGCATTAGTGATGAGTTCGGCGTGGCGCGCCATTTGGTTAATCTAGAGGTGGTGAATACTTACGAAGGCACGCATGACATTCATGCGTTGATCTTGGGCCGTGCACAGACTGGAATAGCCGCATTTGCGAACTAAATAATAAGAACCGACTTAATTGCCGAGCACAAACATTGATCGTTAAGCAAAGAATTGTCGTGGGACTTAGCGGAGGCGTGGACTCCGCCGTTAGCGCATGGATGTTGAAACAGCAGGGGCACGAGGTTATTGGCATTTTCATGAAAAACTGGGAGGACGATGACAACGACGAATACTGCTCAACAAAACAAGACTTTATCGATGCCGCAGCCGTTGCCGATGTCATAGGAATTGAGTTAGAGCACGTTAATTTTGCGGGCGATTACAAGGACCGCGTCTTTAGTGAGTTTTTGCGTGAATATAAAGCAGGTCGTACACCCAACCCCGATGTGCTTTGTAATGCGGAAATTAAATTCAAAGCCTTTTTAGATCATGCAATGCGTCTTGGGGCAGAAAAAATAGCAACAGGACATTACGCCCGAGTGCGCAGCGTGGGTGGCGCTTATCAGTTGTTAAAGGGGGTTGATCCCGCAAAGGATCAAAGCTATTTCCTGCACCGGCTTACCCAAGCCCAGCTCGCCAAGACAGTTTTTCCCATTGGTGAGGTTCACAAAACCGAAATTCGTAAAATCGCGCTCGAGATAGGACTACCGAACGCAAAGAAAAAAGACTCTACGGGTATTTGCTTTATCGGTGAAAGACCATTTAGGGAGTTTTTAAATAAATACATAGACTCACAACCAGGCCCCATTAAAGACGACAAAGGTCGAGTGATAGGTGAACATATGGGGCTTAGTTTTTACACACTGGGTCAACGCCAGGGTTTGAAAATAGGCGGATTAAAAGAGCCGGGAGCGCAACGAGGTGGGGGTGATCACGAGCCGTGGTTTGTTGCAAAAAAAGATGTTTCAACTCGTACGCTGTATGTTGTGAGAGGACATGATCACCCGTGGTTGTATTCAACCGCGTTAAAGGCAATCGATGCGAGTTGGACAAATCCAGATAGCATGAAAATCTTGGGGCCATCTATCTTTGGATCTAAAACACGCTATAGACAACCCGACGCCCTGTGTCACTGGCTACCTAACTCGTCCGATCTATACACTGTAAATGTTCGCTTTGACGAGCCGCAGTGGGCCGTTACGCCGGGACAGTCCGTTGTGTTGTACGATGGTGAGGTTTGTTTGGGCGGCGCTATTATCGACAGTACAACGCCGTTCGAAGCGCCCTAATACGTAAGCCCGAAAGCGCCATACTTTTGGGCAGATAAAAATCACCCCCTTCAAACGGATAAGGCACATAAATGACGCATCGCCCAACGCGCCGCGATATCAACGTAGCAATCAAGAATGCAGCGATGGGTATGGCCTTAGCCCCCTGGTTGTTGGGGCATCAGATCGGTTTGACACAACCCGTCCAAACCAGACGAACTTGGCAGGCTCATCCATTTACGCTGGGGGTTGCCAGCGGCGTTCCCAGGCCGGACTCTATCGTCTTGTGGACGAAGTTAGTTATCACTCCTGCGGACATGCAAGCACTTGCAAGCGCGGGTGAGCCCGTGTGGCTGGAGTGGGAAGTGTATGCAGATGAGCAACTTAAAAAAGTTGTACAAAAAGGCAAAGAACTGACCCACAAAGACTTGGGTCATTCAGTCAGAGTTTGGGTTAAAAATTTAGAACCAGCAACAGCGTATTGGTTCCGCTTTATCTCTGGCGAAGCAACAAGTGCTGTGGGCAGGACCAAAACGGCTCCGGCCCCAACCGAACAGGTCAAGGGTCTTCGTTTTGCACTGGCTTCGTGTCAGCACTTTGAGGCTGGCCAATACACGGCGTATAAAGATATTGCCAATCAAGAGCTGGATTTTGTATTGTTTGTGGGTGACTACATTTATGAAACAAACCTGAATCCCTCCATTGCTGTCAGACAACACGTAGGAGAAGAACCAAAGACCCTTTCGCAGTACAGGACCCGCTATGAACAGTACAAATCAGAGCCAGCACTGCAAAGCGCTCACGCAAGGCATCCGTGGGTATTGATGTGGGATGACCATGAGGTAGTCAATGACTACGCAAATGATTTAGATCCGGCTTACTCAGATCCACAACTATTTTTACAAAGAAGAGCCGCTGCTTACAGGGCTTACTTTGAACACCAACCACTTTGGATCGGCCCCGACGTGCAAAGCCCGCATCAAGCCTCAATGCGATTGAATGATCATTTCCAATGGGGGCAGCTGGCCGAGTTGTGGACTTTGGACTGTCGTCAATTTAGAAGTCGCCATGCATGCTCTAAGCCGGGGAGTGGGGGCGGGCGACTGGTTTTGAGCTGTGAGGAGTTGGACGATTCAGCTCGTACGATGCTCGGGTTCGAGCAAGAGCAGTGGTTGCATGAGGGTCTTATCAACTCTAAAGGGCAGTGGAAATTCGTCGCTCAGGCAACCCAGATGAGCTCGACAAAAATTCCAACCCCTCTTGGCAAAGCTACTTATACAGAGGCGTGGGACGGGTACGCGCCTGCAAGGGATCGTTTTTTAAAGGCACTTGAGCAAAACCAAATTGCCAACGTTGTAACTCTTGGTGGTGATGTGCACATGAACGTAGCTGCAAATCTTAGGCTTCAAGCGAACTCAGAAGACGCGCCTATCCTTGCAAGTGAGTTTGTCACAACCTCCATTACTTCGCGCGGCTTGAGCGACAGGGCGGTAGGTGTTATCAAATCAAACAATGCAGACGTTCTTCATATGCGTGCAGATGAGCGGGGCTACGCTTTAGTGAGTGTCGACAGTGAGCGAGTGAGCTGCGAGTTTAGAACGACACCAACACCTGCGGGTAGCTTGGATACTTTATCGACTCAGGCTGTTTACTATGTGGACTCAGGTGCGGCGGGACCTAAGAGACAGGCGTGAATTTAACTTAAGGTATGGTTCAAATAACCACCGAAGTGGCTAATGATTGAGGTGGGTGCGCATGGAGATTTCTGCTGCTCGTGCAACACAAGAGCGCAGCCATAACTGCGCTTTAGGGGTGAATGAGTGATGATGCCAAAGCATGTCAACGTGTACGATGGGTGAGTCAAAGGGTAGCTTTTTGATGCACAGTTGACTCTCAATGCCTGCAACACTCACAAAGTGTCTAGGCAACACCGTTAGCAAGTTTGTTTGCATCACTACGCGACCTGCGGTTGCAAATTGATTAACCGTTCCCACGACGCGCCGTTTTTTGCCAAGCGCTGCCAAAGACTCATCAATGAAGCCAAATGGTCGTCCAGAAAAGCTGACCAATAGATGTCTGCACGCACAGTACTCATCTAAGGACAAGTCTTTGTCTGCAAGGGGGTGATCTTTGCGCATCACGCAGACATACTCACCATCAAATAAGCGTTCGTGCTCGAAACTAATCATGTCCCCAGATTGCGCTCTGCTGGTCAAATCAGCAATGACAGCCGGGAAGTAACCCACAGCGAGATCAGCGCTTTCAAGTTGTAATAATTCTCTGGGATCCCGCGTTGTTAAGGGAACTATTCTCAAGGTCACACCAGGCGCCTCGTGTTCCAAAATTTCAAGTAAAGCAGGCACTATCTCAGCGGCGGTGGCATCAGCCATGGCCAGAATAAAGGTAGTTACTGCGTTGGGTGCATCAAATTGGTCAGGATCTAGGGTCTCTTGGAGTTGTTTGAGGGACTCTCTAACAACGAGCCAAAGCGACTGAGCGCGTGGGGTGGGCTCAAGCACATGCCCGTTGCGTTTGAGCAGCTCATCCCCCAGCGTATCTCTGAGTCTGCGCAGGGCGTTACTGATGGCGGGTTGAGTCAGTGAGAGTTTTTGTGCCGCGCGTGTCAGGCTACGCTCGGTCATGACCTCATCAAATACGCGCAATAAATTGAGGTCTAGCGTGCGAAAGTTAATGGTCTTGGGTTTGTGGTCCATCATTTCTGTGAATGTATCACATCAGCAATATAAAGTTGAATAACATGGGTGTTAACCCTATACTATTTATATTAAGAAATTGATATCGACTGATAAGGAATCAAAAATGACTTCATTTGCACACACATCATACCCCAGTGTCCACCCTGGCGTTCAAAGAGCAATCCGGGTTTTTGGAAATATTAAAAACCTAGTGCTCCGTGCAGATAGTGCGCGGGGTGTTGCGATCATATTACTGTCTGCAATTGTTTCAACAGTTCTCGTTATTGTCAATCAAGTGATTGACACATACACAGATGGACACCTCATGGCAGCTTGGATGTTTATGTGGTTAGTGGCTTTCTCAACAATCGCCTTGTTGGCTGCTCCCATTCGCAGGTCCGTCAACGGTTTCAAGCCAGCACTAAGAGGCTGGCTCATAGCACGCCGCGAGAGAGCCAATGATGAAAGAATGTGGGAAGTTGCACTCCAAGACCCGCGCGTGATGGCAGAGATTCAACGCGCTGTATCACACAGTTAAATTCAAGATCCTTCATGAAAAAAGCCCGCAGTTGCGGGCTTTTTTCATTGATGAGCAGAGTGACTGAGAATCAGCCAATCTTAGTACTTGTCATCATGCAACTGATAACCAATATCCAGCATTGAATGGGCTGCTCATACGAAGAGCTAAAGGTGAGATGTCTACCAATTTATCGGTGGGCATTTTCTCTCCTTCTTCAGGCAGACTGATACCGTCGGCCTCCGGTGGATTGGTTAAACGCTCACCTGCCATAACCGGAGCGATCGCAACGGAGAAGGAGTAAAAGCATCTGAAACAAATCTTACGATCAGACCAGTAGTCAGCAGCTTCTCTAAATATGTCTAAGAGCTGCTCGCGCGCCTCTTTGTCAAACTTGGAGTGCGCAGGTATATGTTCTAAAACCAAAACGAAGCCGGGTTGTGGGCCTGATTTGTAAAGAGGGTCGGTCATGCAGTCATACAAAGAGTCAAAACTCTTACTGGTTTGCATGGGGAATGTAAATTGATGAGCGATCATATCAAGTACATCCTGCTTGCTTTGGGCCGCTGCTAGATTTGCATACAAGAAATGGTGGCCCATTTGTTGTGCAGAATTCTGTAAGTCAGCGACTCTGAAGGCGCGAATGGACTGGACGATGTTGTTTTTTACATTACGAAGTGGCATTTCCATCTCCGTTCTACTTCCTAAAAAATAGCACAAAGTACCGTTAAATGTTGTATAAAAATCGGTCAAATAGTTCGGTTGAGAAAAACCTGACCGATCACCTCAGCTAGTAATTTCTAGCAACTTCGTAGTGTGTCTTAAATAGTTCAAAAACGCAAGTGAATATGTTGAAGATAGGGGCATAGGATACCCAAAGAATACTAAATAATTAACTATTTGGCATGTCTTTGGGCGCTGGCATCAGCAACGGTTAACGCAGTCATATTAACGATACGTCTTACGGTTGAACTAGCGGTCAAGATATGAACAGGTTTAGCAGCACCTAATAGTATTGGGCCAATTGCAATGTTGCCGCCAGCAGCGACTTTCAGCAAATTGTAAGAAATGTTAGCTGCGTCCAGGTTGGGCATAACAAGCAGATTGGCGTCACCGGTTAGTGTGCTGTTGGGCATAGAGGTTTTGCGGGCGCTTGAGTCAAGTGCCAAATCACCATGCATCTCACCGTCGATCTCTAACCAGGGTGCGCGGCTTTGAAGTAACGCAAGGGTGTTCCTCATCTTGACTGCAGACTCGTCGTTACTGGACCCAAAATTAGAGTGAGACAAAAGAGCGACTTTTGGGGTGATTCCAAATCGAAGCATTTCCTGTGCAGCCATAAGTGTGATCTCACACAATTGGTCCGCGCTAGGATTGACGTTGATGTGCGTATCAACAATGAAAACTTGGCGCTCAGGGAGCAGCAACAAATTCATACAAGCATAGGTGCTGATACCGGAGCGATGCCCGATGACCTCATCAATGTAGCGCAGGTGAACGTTGGGAGTGCTCCAGGTACCGCAGATAAGACCATCAACTTCATTTTTATGCAATAGCATTGCACCAATTAGAGATAGACGTCTACGCATCTCAATTTTGGCCAGTTGAATAGTGACTCCCTTGCGCTCAGTCAAACTAAGGTAGGTTTGCCAAAAGTCTTTGTAGCGGGCGTCTTGCTCGACATTGACAACGGTATAGTCCACGCCCTCTTGTAGTCTGAGTCCGAACTGCTTGATGCGCTGAGCAATAATTGCAGGTCTGCCAATAAGCGTTGGAGTTGCGAGTCCTTCATCAATCACGACTTGAACTGCGCGTAAAACACGCTCGTCTTCGCCTTCTGCAAATGCAACTCTTTTCTTGTTTGCTTTCTTGGCTGCTTCATAAATAGGCTTCATTGCAGAACCGGAAGCATAAACAAAGCTTTGAAGTTTTTCGCGGTATGCATCAAAGTCAAGGATGGGTCGAAGCGCAACGCCACTTTCGTGAGCAGCTTTGGCAACAGCTGGAGCTATTTTGATCATCAAACGAGGATCAAAAGGTTTGGGAATCAGGTATTCAGGTCCAAAGGCAAGAACCTCTCCTGAGTAGGCCGCAGCGACAACCTCACTTTGCTCGGCTTGAGCCAAGTCGGCAATTGCATATACAGCAGCTATCTCCATCTCTGAAGTGATGGTGGATGCCCCAGCGTCTAAAGCGCCTCTGAAAATATAGGGGAAGCAAAGAACGTTGTTCACCTGGTTGGGAAAGTCTGAGCGTCCCGTCGCAATTACTGCGTCAGAGCGAACGGTCGCAACCTCGTCTGGAAGTATCTCAGGCGTTGGATTGGCGAGTGCAAGGATCAGCGGTTTGGCCGCCATCTTTGCAACCATTTGGGGCTTTAGCACACCGCCAGCTGATAAACCGAGGAAGACGTCGGCGCCTTCAATAACATCAGAGAGCGTTCTCGCTGAAGTCTCTTGTGCGAATTGAATCTTGTCTTCGTCCATCAACTCGGTTCGACCTTTGTAGACAACGCCTGCGAGATCGGTGACAAAAATGTTTTCTCTCGGTAAGCCGAGTTTTAACAACAAGTTCAAGCACGCCAGCGCTGCAGCACCTGCACCCGAGGTGACAAATTTAACCTTCTTGATATCTTTACCAACAACTTTAAGTCCGCTGATAATGGCCGCGCCTACAACAATAGCTGTACCGTGTTGATCATCATGAAAGACTGGAATCTTCATGCGCTCGCGTAGCTTGCGCTCAACATAAAAACAATCCGGTGCTTTGATGTCTTCTAAATTGATGCCACCAAAAGTAGGCTCAAGAGAGGCAATGGTGTCAACAAGCTTATCTAGATTTTTCTCGTTAATCTCAATATCGAAAACATCAATTCCTGCGAACTTTTTAAATAAAACACCCTTGCCCTCCATGACGGGCTTGGAGGCCAATGGGCCAATATCGCCAAGCCCTAGTACAGCGGTTCCATTGGTGATTACGGCAACCAAGTTGCCTCGGCTGGTATAGCGGTAAGCTGCGTTGGGATCTTTAACAATCTCCTCGCAAGGCGCTGCAACACCTGGTGTGTAAGCCAAGGCCAGGTCGTGTTGGTTGATGAGTTGCTTGGTGGCTTGTATGGAGATTTTTCCCGGAGTGGGAAACTCGTGATATTCCAAAGCTGCACGTCTTAGCTCAAGCCTGGCTGCAAGGTGTGCGTCCGCTGAACTCAACTCCGATTTATTGGGCTGAGATGTGGGTTTAGTGTCGTTGGCCATAATCACTCCGAAAACCTTGTAAGACGCCTGAGATATTATAAAAATCAAGCAAAGGCGTAGATTGTAGGCTTCAAAAACGAAAAGTCTAAAAAAAGCTTAATTAGTTTCAATGACCCGTCAAAGTTGGGGTTTGCGAGGGTAGTGAATATATAGAAGGGCATTGCTTTGTAGGGCTTTTTGCCCATTCAAGACATCCGGCCCTTGAGCATTTGAGGTGGCCCTTAAGGACCCCATATTTAGGCCATGATCTGCTCAATTTCCAAGGGATCAACGGGTACGCCCCTTGAAAACAACTCACACTCACCAGACGTGACCAAGGCGTCGTCTTCAATACGGATTCCAATGTTATGAAACTCCTCGGGTACGTTTTGGGCGGGTCGAATGTATAAGCCAGGCTCAATCGTCAAAACCATGCCGGGTTTTAAGATTCTGGGGGATAGCGCACGCGTCTGACCCTCAGCTAATGGCTCTGTATAGGCGCCGCAGTCGTGCACATCCATCCCCAGCCAGTGACTTGTGCGGTGCATAAAGTACGGGAAGTAATGTTTGTGCTCAATGACGTCCTCTACACCGCCGTGTTCGTTGCGATTTAAGATGCCCAAATCAAGCAGCCCTTTGGCCAAAACCTTCAGCGCTGCTGAGTGGGGGTCTGTGAAAAGTGCTCCTGCACGTGTAGCTCTCACCGCCGCATATTGGCTCTCTAAGACTACGTCATAAACTGCGCGTTGAGATTTCGTAAAGTGCCCGTTCGCAGGAAAGGTTCGCGTGATATCTCCCGCATAACTTGCAAACTCACATCCCGCGTCAATTAAAACCAAGTCACCATCTTTGATAGGAGCCTTATCTGCGCGGTAATGCAAGACGCAGGCGTTGGCCCCCGAGGCAACAATGGAGGAATAGGCCGTGTACTCCGATCCTTGCCTTCTAAATTCGTAAAGTAACTCTGCATCTAGGTGGTACTCACGAAGCGCAAATCCTTCTTTGAGACTGGAGGCGCAAAATTGCATAGCCCTGATGTGGCCTTTGGCGCTTATTTCAGCGGCCGTTCTCATCAGTGCAATCTCGCTAGGGTCTTTAATAAGCCTCATTTCATCTAATAAACCGCAGACGTCCCTGAGTTGTTGAGGAGCACTGATACCCGAGCGGATCTTCGATTGCACAGTTTTAAGCCATCCATCAATTTGCTGGGTAAGACCTTTGTGGGTAGAGAACGGGTACCAAAGGGCGCTGGTGTTCTCCAAAGAAACGGGAAGTAATTTGTCTATATCATGAATAGAATGCGCTTGCGTGACTCCAAGATGAGTAACCGCTGAGTCCGGCCCAAGCCTGTACCCATCCCATATCTCACGCTCCAAGTCTTTAGGCTGACAAAAAAGAGTGCTCTCGCCGTTTCCAAACAACACCAAACAGGCGTTGGGCTCGGTGAATCCCGTTAGATAATAAAAATAACTATCATGGCGAAACAAAAAATCGCTGTCCCTGTTTCTAGGTTGTTCACTCGCCGTAGGAATAACGGCAACGCCGTCCTTGCCTAGCGAAACGGCCAAAGCTTTGCGCCGAGCGCTATAAAGGTTTTTATCAAAAGCGGGGTGTTGCATAAAATGAAGAGGGTCTAGATGGGAAAGAATAAAGAAAATAGCAAAACCATTAAGCCTGCAAGCCAATATCTTTAGTCCGTGCGTTTATAAGAATACTCCGAGTTTAGGGCAGCAAGCCTTTCAGGCGTGCCAACATCAGTCCATTCGCCCTTTAAAAGTTCGGCACTCACTAGCCCCAAGTCCATGGCGCTTCGAAGCAAAGGGGCAAGCGCTGCCTTGATACCTGAAGGGTTAGCGGTTGGGATTTGACAATGTGGGGCCTCAAAAAATGCCTTTTTAAATACACCAATTGATGCGTAAGTGTAGGTGGGGCGAGTCTCACCGGGCTTTAAATGAAGTGCGACGCCGTCTTCGCTCAGTCCAAAATCTCCGGCTGGATGGTGCGCAGGGTTAGGTACAAAAAACAAATGAGCAAGAAAGCGCGAGGTGTAAAAGCGCTCAAATACCTCTGCTGAGAAATCAAAGCCTGGAATATAAATGTCCCCAGCAACAGCCCAAAAAGCAGAATCAAGTAGGGGTAGGGCTCGGACTATACCCCCCGCTGTTTCAAGCGCCCCCCCAAAGTCCCTGCCCTCGCAGGAGTATTGAATGCCCAGTGCGCGAGATTCAGATCCGGGTGCGCTGAAGCGATCACCGTACTGATGGGTAATGCACTCCTCGAGCCAAGCTGTGTTGATCACGACCCCGTGGTGACCTGCGCGAAGCAGTGCCATCAAATGCCATGAGAGCAAGGGGGCTCCCATAACACTGAGTAGCGGCTTGGGCGTGGTGTCTGTAAGAGGGCGCATGCGCTCCCCCCTACCTGCGGCCAAAACCAGCGCTCTAGCGGGGACAAAGTTTGGATTTGTCAAAATAATTGTGTTTAAACAAAAACCTGAGTGTAATTTACAGGCACGTTAAAATAAAGGTTTTCGCACCAAAAGTGCTTCAAGACGAATGCGCTCAAATGAATAGAGCGCCACTGGCGGATTTTAGAAGTAGCGGTTTGTATTTAATATTTTTAAAGGGACGAGCATGTCAATTAAGTTAGGAATCAATGGGTTTGGGCGAATTGGTCGCATGGTGTTTCGCGCAGCTATAGAGAATTTCAGCGACATTCAAATCGTTGGTATCAATGACTTATTAGAGCCAGATTACTTGGCATACATGCTCAAGTACGATAGCGTGCATGGACGCTTTAAAGGGGAGATATCCGTAAGTGGCAACACTTTAGTTGTGAATGGGCAAAAAATCCGCCTCACTGCAGAAAGAGATCCCGCCGCCTTAAAGTGGGATGAGGTCGGGGCAGACACTGTGCTGGAGGCGACCGGACTATTTTTAACGCATGACAGTGCAGCAAAGCACCTCGCCGCAGGTGCAAAAAAAGTAATCATGTCCGCTCCATCCAAGGACGATACCCCCATGTTTGTTTATGGGGTAAACCACAAAACATACGCTGGCCAAACCGTTATCTCTAATGCTTCATGTACGACAAATTGCTTGGCACCTGTTGCCAAGGTTTTAAATGATAAATGGGGTATCAAAAGAGGCCTGATGACGACCGTGCATGCGGCGACTGCGACTCAAAAGACAGTCGACGGGCCTAGCAACAAAGATTGGCGCGGTGGGCGTGGAATTTTAGAGAACATTATTCCAAGCTCAACCGGTGCTGCAAAGGCTGTGGGCGTAGTCATTCCTGAGTTAAATAAGAAATTAACCGGGATGTCATTTCGCGTTCCCACCTCAGATGTTTCCGTCGTTGATTTGACGGTTGAGCTGCTAAAAGAAGCCTCCTATGAAGAGATTTGTGCGGAGATGAAAGCACAAAGTCAAGGCGCCCTAAAAGGCGTATTAGGATATACAGAGGACAAAGTAGTTGCTACGGACTTTAGGGGCGAGAGCTGTACCAGTGTCTTTGATGCCGAGGCGGGTATTGCTTTGGATAAAACCTTCTTAAAAGTGATCAGCTGGTATGACAACGAGTGGGGCTACTCTAACAAGTGCTTGGAGATGGCCAGAGTTATCAACGGACAAAGCAAGCTTTGATTGAACAGGGGGTGAAAGGGCTGTGTTTTTTCAAAAGTTAAACTTCAAACATTTGAAAAGCCTTGTCCTTTGACTCTTGTTATGAAGACTCCGTAAAGGTCTTCATTACTTACCAGCCCCTCTAGTCTTTTTTTGATCAAAAGGCGGGGGTTCTGAGATTTGCAAACGATGGATAGATTCAAGAGCTTTTTGACCCGCCCGTTTGCTAGTCTCAGGCTTTTTAAGCATCAATTCTTTCAGTGATTACAACAACTTTAGGTGCTACCGCCCTATGACAAATTACCCAGAAAATGAGTTGTTGGCGCTCATCCAAGATGCTGCGAATACAAAAGCAAAGCGCTCCAGTGGTGCGCTACATAAAGCCGACTCATCTAACCTAGCAGATAGCTTGCCTTTTAGAATTATTGGAGGAGGGAGTAAGGATTTTTACGGCGGCGCGTTGCGCGGAGTGCCGTTATCCACAAAGGCATTGCAAGGAGTCGTCAGCTATGAGCCCAGCGAGCTCTACATCACAGCTCTAGCGGGTACTCCTTTGAAAGATGTCGAGTCTGTGTTGGCAGAAAAAGGTCAATATTTGGCATTTGAGTCACCCAACTTTAACGCGCATTCGACCATTGGCGGCGTAGTGGGTTGCGGGCTTAGTGGTCCATCCAGGGCCACTTGTGGGGGGGTGCGAGATTATGTGCTTGGCCTGAAAATGATCAACGGCAGGGGTGAGCAATTAAGCTTTGGTGGTCAGGTGATGAAAAACGTAGCAGGCTACGATGTATCACGAGTTCTTTGCGGTTCTTTGGGGACTTTGGGACTCATTACTGAGGTTTCTTTAAAGGTGCTAGGGCTGCCTTTGGCAGAGGAAACTCTTGTACTACAACTCTCTCAACAAAGAGCAATCGATACGCTGAACGCTTGGGGAGCAACCGCACTGGCCCTGAACGCGAGTGTTTGGGCAAGCGGCTCAACACTCTCGAATCCTTCGGGTGGTGCAAAGGGCTCTGGTTCGGGAGAGTTATGGGTTCGCCTTCGCGGCTCGCGCGCTGCCGTCAGCTCAGGCGTTCAAACAGTCCTTGGCCACTGCGAACGCGGTGGAATTTTGGTACATACTATAGAGCACGATCAAGTGCGTGAATTTTGGTCGGCGCTTAAAAATCAGGAGCTTGAGTTTTTTAATTCAACCGGCTCATCCGAGAACTGTTTGTGGCGACTGAGCGTGCCGCAAAAGACGCCCGAACTTATCATCGAAGGCGTTGATCCTTCCTTGCCTCAGTGCCTAGAGTGGAACGCCGCGCAGCGCTGGCTTTGGGCGCCGAGCGGGTTATCTGCGCGTATCAAGGGGGCTGCTTTAAAAGCGGGTGGACATGCAACACTGTGGCGAGTGAGTACAGCCCGTGCTGAAGTGGATCGAGGAGTGGGCGTATTTACCCCCTTAACCCAGGCTCAGCGAACCATCCAGAAAGCACTTCAAAGAGAATTTGATCCGTGGGGATTGTTTGATACAGGAAGACTTGAGATTTAACGCATTTTCCTTTGCCGTTTTATGGGCAAACTGATTTTTAAGCAACCGCACAGCGTCAAATAACCTTGAAAATTTTATGCAAACAACATTAGCCGCTGAATTCAAAAACACACGTGAGGGTCAAGAGGCTGAGTCCATCCTGCGCAAATGCGTGCACTGTGGTTTTTGTACCGCTACTTGTCCAACTTACCAACTCTTGGGCGATGAGTTAGACGGACCCAGGGGTAGGATTTATTTGATCAAACAAACCCTTGAGGGGCAGACGCCGTCGCAGAAAACACAGCTTCATTTGGATCGTTGTTTGACTTGTCGTAACTGTGAAACCACATGTCCAAGCGGAGTTCAATACGGGCGCCTCATTGATATTGGGCGCCAAATAGTTGAGAAAAAAGTAGCTCGATCACCCATTCAGCAAACGCTGCGCTGGATGCTGCGACGTGGTTTGACTTCACCTCTTTTTGGCTATGCGATGAGAGTGGGTCAAGGGGTTAGGCCTTTGCTGCCCAGTTTGCTCAAATCTAAGATACCTTTGCGAACGCGGTCACTCCAAGAGACATCTATTCCTGTGGTTTCTAGTTTAGAGCAGTTGCACCCATTGCAGCACAGTTTAAAACCCTCAGAAAAACCCTTGCGCCGAGTATTGTTATTGGCCGGTTGCGTGCAACCTGCCATGGCGCCTAACACCAATAACGCAACGGCCAAGGTACTCCAAGCAATGGGTGTGCAAACTCTTTATGCTCAAGGGGCTGGGTGTTGTGGCGCGTTGGCGCATCACTTGAACGCGCAAGACGAGGCCCTCATGCAAATGCGAAACAATATTGATGCTTGGTGGCCCTTACTTGAGTCGGGGGTGGAGGCGATCGTAATGACGGCATCAGGGTGCGGCGTGAGTGTGAAAGAGTACGGGCATTTATTAGCGCATGATAAGGAGTACGCCTCAAAAGCACTTGCCGTCTCCAACGCAACCAAAGATCTCTCTCAGTGGATGATGGAACAAGCCGAGCTCGTTTTGAGTCTCAAAACAAAACTTAACCCCACAAAGATCCAAGAGCAAGGTCTTCAGGCGTACCACCCTCCTTGCACGCTCCAGCATGGACAACAGATCAAAGAGGGGGTGCCAAAACTATTAGATGGGTTGGGTTTTAAGGTTGCGATGGCGTCGCAGGAATCACATTTGTGCTGTGGATCTGCAGGCACTTATTCTGTTTTAAACCCGTCCATCGCAAACACGCTCAAAGAGCGTAAGTTAGGCCATCTCCAAGCGCTCAATCCAAAAGGTATTTTGAGTGCCAATGTAGGCTGTATCACACACCTTCAAAGCGGCTCGAAGCTACACGTTCAACACTGGATCGAAATGATAGGAGCTTGTTTGGAGGCGGATCCGGATTCGCGCCAGTAATAAGTTACAGCTCCAAATCTCAGCAAGTAAGCGAATGCTACCAAGCAAAGCACAGACTAGTCGTCGTGACGCGTGCTAACAATTAACGTGGCCAATTCGTGGCGATAGTGCTGATGGTTGTAGGCGTGCCAGCGGTAAATGACCCACATCATAATGGTCACAAAAACGCCAAAACAACTGATGGCACCAAACGCGCTCATACCCATGCTGGTAGAGAAAGCATACATTCCCCCCAGAATTAAAATACAAACTTGCTCGTTGAAGTTTTGTACCGCTATGGAGCGTCCCGCGCCCATTAAGTGATGGCCTCTGTGTTGAAGCAGTGCGTTCATGGGAACCACCATGTAGCCGCCCAATCCGCCCAAGAAGATGAGAAAGGGAATTGCAATCCAAACATTCGTGATGAAGTTCATGGCAAGGACCAATACGCCCATCCCAATACCCAGCGGAATAACTTTTGTCGCATGATCCAATCGAGCTTTCATGGATGCAATTAAAGCGCCAACTGCCGTGCCGATCGCAACCACACCGACCAAAGAGGATGCTTGAACAGTGGTGTAGCCCAGGGCCACTGCGCTCCAAGCTAGAACAATGTAGCGAAGGTTGCCGCTGACACCCCAAAAAAGAGTGGTTGTTGCAAGCGAGATTTGACCTAATTTGTCCTTCCACAGGCGCGAGTTACAGTGCCAAAAATCATTAACAAGCACGACCAAGTTTCCAATATGGCTATGGGTAGGGTTTTGTTTAAAAGGTCGCATGACTGCTAAGGTCAAGGGGATTTGACGGTTGAACCAAGCCGCTAGTCCGTAAATGAGTATCAAAATACAGATTGCCGCTTCAGGGGCGGTATCAATACTGGTGTCAAAAGAGGGCAAGTCAAAGGATAGTAAATAGGCCGAAACCGGCCCCCCCACCAGTTGGCCCCCTAGCACTACCCCCAAGATGATTGAGGCGATCGTAAGACCCTCTATCCACCCGTTGGCTTTTACCAGTTGAGAGGTCGGAAGAAGCTCGGTTAAAAGCCCATATTTTGCAGGGGAATAGGCCGCAGCCCCTAAGCCAACCACGGCGTAAGCAGCGAGTGGGTAGGTGCCAAAGAGCATCATCAGACAACCCAAGACCTTTACCGCGTTGCTGGCAAACATAACCTGCCCCTTGGGGCGCGAGTCCGCAAGAGCTCCAACAAAGGGCGCTAAGATGACATAAAAAAGGGCAAACATGGGAACCAAAGCAGCGCGGGTCCACTCAGGTCCATTCTTGGCTCTTAAGAGCTCCACAGCCACCACAAATAGGGCATTATCAGCTAGTGAGCTGAAAAACTGCGCCGACATGATGGTATAAAAACCGCGCTTCATCGTCTGTAATTGGAATTGCTCAGGAGTCCAAGGTCCAAGGACTCACAATATTTATTTAGTAAAGCAAGTAACATTTAACAAATAAAGATTTTAGAATTTAAACACATCAGGTTATAACACGGCCTGTGACCAAATTTGTATGTCCAGACCCATTCGTTCTATTATCCATTATGCTGCCTTGCAGCATAATTTGCGTTTGATCCAATCAAAAGCCGCCAATGCTAAAGTTTGGGCGGTCGTAAAAGCCAACGCATATGGTCACGGATTGAAACACGCATTCGAGGGTTTTCGCGCGGCAGACGGTTTTGCGTTGTTGGATTTGCAAGAGGCTCAGCAGTTGAGGGAGATGGGCTGGCGTGGCCCCATCTTATTGCTAGAGGGCATCTTTGAGGCCCGAGATTTGGAGATATGCTCGCGCTTAGGGCTTTGGCATACGGTCCATAACGAGGCTCAAGTTGAAATGCTCAGCGGGCATAAAACGCAACAAGGCCACCGTATTTTTTTAAAACTCAATGCAGGTATGAATAGACTGGGATTTGAACCCCGTCGGTTTAGGTCCGTATGGTCTCGCTTGAATGCAATGCACCAAGTTGAAGAAATTACGTTGATGAGTCATTTTGCAAGGACTGAGTTAGCCCAAGATGTAAGGGAGAGTTTGCTAATCTTTAACGATGCTTGTCGCGATTTACCCGGCGAGCGCACGTTAAGTAACAGCGGTGCAATTTTGGCTCACCAATCAACCATCGCCGAAGAGGGCCTATCGGACGACTGGGTTCGCCCAGGCATTTCGCTTTACGGGGCCAGTCCTGATGCTCAACTTCAAACCGCGCAGGGTTGGGGTTTGATGCCGGGTCAAAGTCTTAGAAGTCAAATCATTGGACTTCAACAGGTAAGAGTCGGCGATAGAGTCGGATACGGATCGGAGCACGTTGCCCAGGAAAATATGTTAATTGGCGTGGTTGCTTGTGGTTATGCTGATGGGTACCCCAGAGCTATCAGCTCCAACGCGCAGGTGCTGTTTGAGGGCGACGTGCGGTGCAATTTGTTTGGACGCGTGAGTATGGATATGTTGACTATCAATTTAAACCCCGCTTTGCGTGAGGGCTTGCAACCACGTATTGGGTCCCAGGTCACGATGTGGGGGAAATCCGTTGACGGTGGTCTGCTCCCAATCGATGAGGTCGCGGCCCACGCGGGCACTATTGGGTATGAGTTGATGTGCGCCGTTGCTCCTAGAGTCTTGGTAGAGCAAGATTTAGAGGGGATATAAACCCGGCTTTAAGGATATAAGCCCAGTGTTTGTGCCTGAACCCGGGCGAGACCTAAGAGCGCGTTTGTCAGTGGGGTGGGCACCTCAGTCCAAGACGCCAACTCCAAAACAGCCGTTAAGAGCACATCCAACTCTACTGCGCGTCGTTGTTCGACGTCTTGAAGCATTGACGTTTTGAAGGCTCCAAGTTTGGCCGTGACAAGGTGGCGGTCTTCGGGTGTTTGGGAGATAGGTATGCCTATGCGTGCGCCTATCTCACGCGCCTCCAGCATTACTCCAGACAAAAACGCATTGAGCAAGGGGTCCCCTAAGATTTTGTCCGTCGTAGCGCCTGTGAGTGCGCTGATCGGATTCATGGTCATGTTGCCCCATAACTTATACCAAATGTCTTTTTGAATATGGGGGCTTGCTTTCGCATCAAAGCCCGCCCGCTGAAGTAGCTGTGTTAGCTGCAGTACCCGAGGACTCGGCTGATCCTTGTGGCCCGTGGTTGGTTCGCCAATTAAAAGGCCGTTTCCAAAATGGTGAAGAGCGTGCCCCTTGTCTATCAGCGAGCAACTTGAGTGGACGACGCCCCCAACCCAGTGCTCCAGTGGAATGGAGTTGGCGAGAAGGCTCTGAGGATCGATGGATTTAAAGATGTGATTTTGTAGAGGCCCATCTAAGCCTTTCATAAACCACCAAGGCAATCCGTTCATGGCTGTCCAAAGTGAGGTGTGGGGACCAACCATTGGGATGAGTTGAGGAATAAGCTCTATAAGGGATGTGGCCTTCACGGACAAAATAATCCAGTCCTGGGGTCCTAGAGCGGGAGCATCATCACTGACGAATTTGGGAAAAACGCAAAGGCGTGAATCTTCACTTGAGCGCTCAAGTGGCTGCCCCTGTGCTGGGCGCGAGTCAAGTTGAAGACCATTCGTTTTGATGTGTTCAACAGAGGTGCCTCGTACCAAACAACTCAGCTCAACATCACCCAGTCCCCCAAGATGTGTACCAAGCCAAGTCCCAATGGAGCCGCATCCAACGATACAAACTTTAATTTTTTTCACAAAGAGAACCCCCATAACTCGGAATTAGCTCATTATGGGTGTAATTTTGTCGGGCAAAAAGAACGACTGATAACGGAGCATCCAAAAATCCCCCAAAACTTATCCGAAGTTGTGTACAGCTGACACAAACCATACACAAACCATACTTAAGCTTGAAAATTGAAACACATCGCAATTAATTGAAAATATGTGCGGGCTAGACCTATTAAAACCCCCATACCTTGGATATGATCTAAGGTTGCCCACTTTGGGCTAATTTAACGATTCAATTAAGAAGCCATACCGTAGTGAACGCACCCAACGACGGCGCATACCTTGCGCAAAATTTAGGAATGATTAGTTTAAGAGGCGTGCGCACGCACAACTTAAAAAACATTGATCTGGATATTCCTCGAAACCGTTTAGTGGTCATTACGGGCTTGTCGGGTTCAGGCAAATCAAGTCTCGCTTTTGACACTTTATACGCAGAAGGCCAGCGTCGCTACGTGGAGAGTTTGTCCGCTTATGCGCGTCAATTCTTGCAGCGCATGGACAAGCCAGACGTTGATGTGATTGAGGGTCTATCACCCGCCATTGCCATTGAGCAAAAAGCGGCGAGCCATAACCCACGTTCAACCGTTGGAACCGTCACCGAGATTCATGACTATTTAAGACTCTTGTTTGCAAGAGCGGGTACGCCTCACTGCCCTGAGCATGCCATTGCGTTGCGCTCTTTTAGCGTAGCGCAGATGGTAGACGCAGTGTTGTCAATGCCGCAAGATACTAAGATCATGATTTTGGCGCCCATTGTCAGGGGGCGCAAGGGAGAGTTTGAGGAGATTTTCAAAGACATGCAAGCGCAGGGGTTTGTGCGCTTTCGCGTTGACGGAAAGATCTATGAAATCGGCGACTTGCAAGAGCTGAAGAAAAATGAAAAGCACGATGTGGATGTCGTGATTGACCGAATCAAAGTACGCCCTGAAATTCAACAGCGCTTGGCTGAGAGCATCGAGACTGCGCTGCGTTTGGCAGAGGGTCGGGTCTGCGTTCAGGAGATGGACTCAGAGGCTGCACAAATATTTAATGCAAAGTTTGCTTGTCCAGTTTGTAATTTCTCGTTGACTGAGCTCGAACCCAGATTATTTTCTTTCAACTCGCCACAAGGCGCTTGCCCAAGTTGCGAGGGCCTGGGAATAGAGGAGACTTTTGATGTCTCCAGAGTGGTGGCATTTCCCTCTATCAGCCTAGCCAGTGGTGCAATCAAAGGATGGGATCGTCGTAACCAATCTTTCTTCTCGATGCTTCAAAGCTTAGCGACTCACTACGAATTTGATGTGGACGCACCCTTTGAGACCTTATCGCAGAAGGTTCAAAACATCATACTGTTCGGATCAGGTGATGAGCTGATTAAGTTCAGTTATTCGACACAAACAGGAAGCGCTGATACGAACTCAGTGCAAGGTAAGAAAAGCGTTAAGCGCCACGCCTTTGAGGGCGTAATACCCAATATGGCAAGAAGGTACAAGGAGAGTGACTCTGCAGTCGTAAAAGAAGAGCTTTCACGGTACAGAGGGACGCGCGCGTGTGAGGCCTGTGCGGGGACGCGTCTGCGAAAAGAGGCACGATTTGTAAGACTTGGAGAGGATGCGCAAATGCGCACTATTCACGAAATAAACCATATGACTCTTGGGCATTCGTGGCAGTATTTTCAGTCCCTGAAGTTACTGGGCGCTAAAGCCGAAATTGCAGACAAGGTCGTCAAAGAAATCGTTTCGCGACTCAAGTTTTTAAACGATGTGGGATTGAGTTATCTTAGCTTGGCCCGAAGCGCTGAAACTTTGTCAGGCGGGGAGGCCCAAAGAATTCGCCTTGCCTCTCAAATTGGCTCTGGCTTAACAGGGGTCATGTACGTGTTGGATGAGCCCAGTATTGGACTGCACCAAAGAGACAATGACCGTTTGATCGGCACATTGGTGCATTTGCGGGATATCGGCAACAGCGTGATTGTGGTTGAACATGACGAGGACATGATCCTCGCCGCAGACTACTGTGTGGATATGGGACCCGGTGCAGGCGTGCACGGTGGGCGTGTGATGGCCCAGGGAACGCCCGCACAAATCAAAGAAAATGAGCATTCATTGACGGGACGTTACTTGTCGCGGGCGCTTGAGATTGCTGTACCCAAGCGACGAAGGGCTTGGTTGCCCGAGGTGCCTAAAAGCCCTCCTACAGCGAAATCCAAAGCTAAAAACGGACACCCGAAATCCAAAATTCAATCCGCTCTTGATAACCCCTTTGCGGTGGTGAGTAGTTCATCTGTTGCGCCCACGCCTCGCCTTCAGTGCTTGAGAATTGAGGGCGCGCGAGGGAATAACTTAAAGAGTGTTGATGTTGAGTTTCCGGTAGGTCTTTTCACCTGCGTGACCGGGGTATCGGGCTCAGGCAAGTCAACTCTTGTCAACGATACGTTGTATACCGCAGCAGCTGCGCACATTCACCACGCCCACGCTGAGCCAGCTGCGCACACAGAGATCATTGGCTTAGAGCATTTTGATAAAGTTATCAACGTTGACCAAAGCCCTATTGGGCGTACACCGCGTAGCAATCCTGCAACTTATACCGGTCTGTTTACCCCGATTAGGGAGTTGATGGCGGAGGTCCCTGTTGCAAGAGAGCGAGGGTATGAGGCTGGACGGTTCTCGTTTAATGTGGCAGGTGGTCGCTGTGAGGCTTGTCAGGGTGATGGTGTCGTTAAAGTAGAGATGCACTTTTTGCCAGATGTATATGTGCCCTGTGATTTGTGCAAAGGCAAACGCTACAACCGAGAAACCCTTGAGATTCAGTACAAGGGTAAGAACATTGCACAAATTTTGGAGCTCACCGTAGAGGACGCCTACGCGTTCTTTAAAGCCGTGCCCACCTTGGCCAGAAAACTTCAGACATTACTTGATGTTGGGCTGAGTTACATAAAGCTTGGTCAATCCGCTACAACTTTATCGGGTGGCGAAGCCCAGAGGGTTAAGCTAGCACTTGAGTTATCCAGACGAGATACGGGTCGTACGCTTTATATTTTGGATGAGCCCACCACTGGGCTGCATTTTGCCGATATTGATTTGCTTTTAAAAGTTCTGCATCAATTGGTGGATGCAGGCAACACGGTCGTTGTGATTGAGCACAATTTAGATGTGATCAAAACAGCGGACTGGATCATTGACATGGGCCCAGAAGGCGGCGATGGGGGAGGAATGGTCGTGAGTGTTGGGACGCCCGAGCAAATTGCAGCTCAAACAGGCGGATTTACAGGGCACTATTTAAAGAAACTTTTAGACTGAACCTGTTCAAACCTCTCAGACAAAACTAACTGGGGTGGTTTAGGGCTGTAGGGCTGCGTTCAAGAGGTCTCTGGTTTCAATAGCCTTGGCTCTCGCTGCGGCTTGAAAGTCGGCTCCCTCGGACGCATACAAGATCGCACGCGAGGAATTGATTAAAACGGGACCCATCGGTGTTTTGCCCGCACGAACAGTTGCAGTCCCGTCACCCCCCTGCGCCCCAACCCCGGGTATGAGAAGCGGCAAGCTCGGCGCTAGAGCCCTGACTCTTGCTATTTCTTCGGGGTAAGTTGCGCCGACCACAAGCCCCAATTGCCCGTTCGTGTTCCAGTCGTGTTGTGCGAGTTGCGCGATGTATTCATAAAGCGTTGGATGGCCGGGCTTATCTGCAAGGCGAAGATTTTGAAAATCATCCCCGCCCTTGTTGGAGGTTCGGCACAGCAGGAACACGCCTTTGTTGGCATATTCGAGGTAGGGCTGAATAGAGTCAAAGCCCATGAAAGGAGAGAGCGTTACAGCGTCTGCTTCGTAGCGCTCGAACGCCTCTATCGCGTACTGCTTAGAGGTGGCTCCAATGTCTCCGCGCTTGGCGTCCAAAATAACGGGAATGCGAGGGGACACTTTTTTGATGTGTCGAATCAATCGTTCCAACTGATCTTCTGCGCGGTGTGCTGCAAAGTAAGCAACTTGGGGCTTAAAGGCAACGACCAAATCATGGGTTGCATCGACTATGGATGCACAAAACTCGAAGATTGCGTCTGGATGATTTCTGACAGACTCAGGAAATTTACTGGGCTCAGGATCCAACCCAACGCAAAGCATGGAGGGATGATTGGGCTGAGCTTGTTCAAGCATTTGCATAAAGGTCATTGTCGACAAAACGTATTCTTCTTAAAGTAGTGGAGGGAGGAGGGTACGGTTAAGATTAAGTGCTCATAGGACCAGGAGTCAAAAATGACCGCTCTCTATTTGGGCTTTGGTGTAGCCTTTTGCAACGCCACCTCTTGTGCGACCAAGTAAGAGTGCGCTCGTGTTAGGTCTTGCCACGCTTTGGCCTTATCTTGTGGGTGCAAGAGTAATGAGCCTGGGTGATAGGTGACGAAGGTTGGGATTTGCTGAAGGCGCAACACCTCACCCCTGAGTTGAGTCAGGGGAGGCGTTTTGTTGTTGGTATTTGTATTCGTTTCAGCTGAGGTGCCTGAGTTGCTCGTTTGGGTTGGAGTGGCACCCGAGTTTGTAAATACTGCTTTATAAGTTTGTATCCCAAGTAGCAATATTGCCTTGGGTCTTAGGAGTTCAATTTGACGTTGCAGGTAAGGTTTGCACTGGCTGACTTCAAACTCATCTGGGTTGCGCCCCCCTGGGGGGTGACATTTGACTGCGTTGATTAAGGCCATTGAACGCACAAGCGCTTTAGTCTCAGAGGACGCTTGTTGTGTGACCCAGGGCGCAGAGTCTTGCGACCTTAGAGCTTTCAACATATTTACCAACAATTGACCCGCTTCGTTTGCAAAGGGGTTGGCCGTTTGATCCTCCAAATCCGTTGGACTGTAATCAATGATCAACCAGTCTAGGTTTTCTACTTTTGCCAGGTCTAGTGACTTTGGGGGCAAAGATTTACTGCTGTTGACTTCGATGTGAGAGCCCCATACGACGCGCTGGCGCGTTTTAGACAATGCACAGCCTTGGCAAGTAGAGGCCGTTTCTTGAAGCTCCTTCCAGTCGAGCGTTTGTAGCAAACTCGCATCAGTCGGTAAATAATCACGCTTAGCTTGGCTGGCTGGGTTTACCTGGCTAGCGAGCGGTGAGGTGTTTGGTTTGTGCTGATTACCCGGGCTACTTGGTGTCTGATTTGGGTAGTGCGTGCGAGCAGAAGAGCCCCGCGTTTGATCCGCAATCTCAATTGGTATTTGCGCCTTTGGAGGCGCTAAGTCGCGATCAGCAAGACTCTTTTGCGCCACCTTTTGTCTCAGCGCAAAGCCGGACATGGGGATGCCCATTTCCTGCAGAATCTTGAATTGTCGTGGATCTAATTGCATGTTGTGATGTGATAGCTCATGAGTAACGCGTCCTCACGCTCTTGGCTCCCCTTGATGCCCAATGGGTAGTAGTTCTTGCGTACTCCCGATTTAAGGAAACCGTAGGAAGTATAAAGGGCAATTGCAGCTGTGTTGCTTTGGCGAACCTCCAGCCAAATCCAGGTTAATTCATTGTGAACGGCCCATTCCCGAAGTAAATTGAGCAAATGTTTTGCATATCCACGGCGTTGATAGTCTGGGGCAACCGTCAGGTTGAGCAGGTGCACCTCATCTACGCCTTTCATCGCCACAAAATACCCGACGAGCGAGTCCTCTCCCGTTTGTGCACAAGGAACAAATAGTCCTTGCATGGGGTATTGTGAGTTGAGTGAGTCTAAGAAATTGGTGCGTGTCCAAGGATGTGAATACGCGCCCGCTTCAATGTACAAAATGGCATCAAGGTCGCGCTCGCAAAGGTTGCGTAAAACGAGTTCATGCGTGTTGGGGCGCCGCTGTAGACCGTTGACCCCCTCGTTTACTTTGGGAGTCGCACCAAGGGCTAGGGCGATGTTGTCTTTTGAGCTCATTTGGGCTCAACTAATTTGGCCAGCTCTCGCTCCTTCGTTGTGAGCGCAACTTGGTCTCTGATGTAGATGGGCGTGGCGCGCAGCGGGTCGCAGGCGTCTTGGCTGCGCGCAGCGCTTTGAGTGAACCAAGGGAATAAGTCCAAACAAAGTGTTGCATGAGGGGTTGCTTGAAACACGCGGGACATGCGACCTTGAAATTCCCAGAAGACCCCAGCGTTCAGTGACGCAGGATCTAAATTGGTACTCACTGAAAAGCTCGAATGGGACCAAGCTTTTGGTAATGCTAATTGATGGGGTTTGCAAAGCACGGGGATTTGAACCACGCTCCATTGGCCGTTACTGTATTCATAAGCCCCAACATACCATTCATCCATTCGAGCGTCTAGGATACTTACAAAACGAGAGGGGTCTGGGGACTCTTGATCGTTTAAAGCCGCCTGTGCAAGTTGGTGCAAAGTATCCACACCCACGATTGGCAATTTCTCATGTGCACCCATCGCCAGACCTTGTACGACCGAGCATACGGTTCTAAGCCCCGTAAAAGCTCCTGGTCCTTGTCCAAATAAAACAGCGTCCAAAGAGCTCAACTGCAGTTGTGCATCACTAAGGAGTTGCAGGAGGCTTGGAATAAGCCATGCAGAGGTCTTGCTGCTCGCAGGCATCTCGCAAGTCAAGCGAAGGCTTGCGTTTTGAACTGCGATCGAGACAGTGTTGGCGCTAGCCTCAAGGGCGAGTAGTTTCATCATGACGATTGTAGGCGCCTTAAAAAGGTTGCTTAGACCTTACGGTTTAAATCCGACCCGTTTCACTCCAAACACAATACCCAGGGTCACCAACCCAAGTCCAATCATCACATTTATACTCATCGACTCACCCAGTATGAAGGCGGCGCCAATCGCGGATAGGCCTGGAACGACAGCTGTAATCATGGTCGATCTTATGGGACCAAAATAACGAATCATTTGGTTAAAAGTAATACCCGAGACCACAACAGATAAAACGCCTTGAAAGAAGAATTGAAATGCTAGCGAATAAAAGGGCGTCTCAAGCAGATGTGTATGAATCAGGCCCAAATAGCAAAGTATCAAATAAAGGGGAATAAACGTGAAAAATGAGAAAACCGTAATTGCCGTGGTGGCGTAAACCGGCTTAACCTCATGTCGACGAACAAGGACTGTGTAATAAGACCAAGAAATACTGGCCAAAATGAAGAGCATATCTCCGCGCCAGACGCTCTCGCTTTTGAACATACTCAATAAGCTCGGCCCGCCCACCATCAAGTCACCAATCAAGATCAGTAAAAGCCCCATCACCCGCTGTCTACTAAGGGGTTGCGAGAGGATAAGCCATGCAATAAGACTGGTCCAAAGGGGAAGACTTCCCGGCAGGAGCACAGAGGCATGGGCTGCTGGTGCAAAGAAAAATCCACTATAAGAAAAAACGGCATATAGCAGCCCACCGGCCAGCCCCATTTGAACCGTTAAAGCGCGGCTCAGGGGTGAGAGTCCCCAAAAGGAAGTGGCTGCACGGAGGGGGCCGGCGCTGTTGGCTAATGTTCTTTTGTAGTTTATCCAATACCCAAGGGGCAGCAAAACAAAGGAGGCGCCTAAAATCCGCAGGGCTGCGATATCTAGACCGCTGAGATCGCCCTTAGAGGAGGCGCGTGCGATGATAATGAAGCTGACCCAAATGACAATCGTTACGCAGGCAAAGAATACGCCCCGCGCCGCAGGTGAGGCACGCGACCAAGTCGAGGCTGGGTTAAGCCGTCTATTGAGTAAGCTTTCAAATGCATTCATAGATTTCGATTATCCTAGCTTCAGAGTGCAGTTTTGTGTTTAGGGTTGGTTATAGAGGTTTTCAGTTGATTCAAAAGTTTTTCGATCTACATAGACGCCGTTTTCAGCGCGCGCTACTCATATTTGCGTTGATGGGGTGCGCCGCGCTTATGCAGCGCGTTGTCGCCGAGTCACTGCCCGCTCAGGTTTTGTCCGAGCTTGCAAAATTGAAAATCTCCCCCGACGCTTTGAGCGTGGTGGTCTACCGATTGGACAACACGCGCGGGGAATTGAGTAGCTCAGGTGAGTTGGTGAGTCACAACCCGCTGACCCCCCGCAACCCAGCATCCCTCATGAAACTGGTGACGACTGGCGCGGCAATGGATCTATTGGGTCCAGCCTTCACTTGGTCAACACAAGTTTTTGTGGGCGGGCCCATCAATGACGGGGTGTTAACGGGGAACCTTTATATCAAAGGACAAGGAGACCCTAAACTGGGTGCAGAGCGACTTTGGCTTTTAATGCGCCGTGTAAGAGGCTTGGGCATTCAGTCCATACAAGGAGATATTGTTTTAGACCGATTGGCGTTTGAAAATACAGCGTTGGATCCGGCTGAGTTTGACGGCGAGCCAAGTAGGCCCTACAACGCGAGCGCAGATGCGCTTTTGATTAACTTTAAATCTTTGTTGATCAATTTAGTCCCGGATCCGCAGGCCAAGGTGGTCCGAATTCACGCTGAGCCCCCCCTCTCAGGGGTGAAGATTCAAGCCACCGCACCTCTCGTCAGCGGTGAGTGTTTAGATTACAGGGCCGCTTTGAAGGCAGACTTGCAAGATCCAAACCAAATTTCATTTAAAGGGCAATACGCGCAAAGTTGCGGCGAACGGTTGTGGCCCGTTGCATACGCAGATCCCGCACATTTTGCTTCCAAGGCGGTAGAGGGGATGTGGCATGAACTCGGGGGGACGAGCAGCGGTCAAGTTCGAGAGGGGGGCGTGCCGCCTAACTTAAAACCAGCCTTTGCTGTGGACTCGGCCCAACTTGCCGAGGTGATTCGAGACATCAACAAATTCAGTAACAACGTCATGGCGCAGCAACTCTTTTTAACGCTTGGCGCTCAACTTACCAACTCTGCCACCCCTGATAGCGCGCGCGGCGTCCTAAATCAGTGGTGGACTAAAAAAATAGGCACGCCAACACCTAAGTTTGACAATGGATCAGGATTGAGCCGTGAAACGCAAATGAGTGCGCAAGACCTGGGAAGATTGTTGGGCTGGATTTATGGACAATCTTTTTATCCCGAGATTGCAGCCTCGCTGCCACTGGTTGGAGTAGACGGAACCCTTAAACAAAGTCGGGCTAAGACGCGTGGGCACATCAAGACAGGGAGTTTGAAGGGGGTCACGGGCATAGCGGGTTATTTGCC
>CAJAYT010000039.1 GCA_903949285.1 uncultured Burkholderiales bacterium | reverse complement strand
TACCCTGTTACTTATTAAATCGACTATTTGAAAGCTGTGATAAGGTTCAATAAGTACGCCTTAACTTATCTTTGGAATACTGAGAGACGAATGAATCAGCGGAGAGCGCAAGGAAAGTAGTCTGAATTAGCGTTGTTTATCCATGGCTAATGAGTTCAGTGCTACTAAGTTGATGATTCTCAACTCACGGAGTTTTAAGTTGATTAACTTATTTCTAATGAACTTAGCAAGCGTACGGCTAACGGTTTCATGCTTTAGGCCCAAATAACTTGCTATGTCATAGCGGCTCATCTTGAGATTGAGCACAAGTGGAGAAAATCCACGTTCCTCATGGCTCGTACTAAGTTTAAGTAGGAATGTCGCGACGCGTTCCTCTGAATTCATGCTACCCAAAAAAAGCATAACTGAATTTTCACGATTTATTTCTAAACTATATAAATGGCGAATGTGAGAGTGAAGTCCGTTAACTGTGTTGGCAATCTCTTCAACTTTTGCGAAAGGGACGATACAGACAGTTGAATCCTCAAGGGCGGTAACCTTGCAACTGTACAAATTACTTATCTCGCCAGCAAGGCCGATACTCTCACCGGACATGTGAAATCCCAATACTTGATCGCGTCCATCGTTGGTAGAAATGACGGTTTTGAAATATCCGGTTCTAATAATATATAAAGCTTGATGGCTATTGCTGAAGCGTTGTAAATCATTTCCGCGTTTTATTTTGATCCTTTGACTAACTAAGCTATCAATTCTAGAAAGCTCAAATGTGCTGAGCCCAGCGGGCATACATTTGTTGATTAATTTGCAGTTACTGCAACTAATCGCAACTTCGTAGGGTATTTTTAATTTCATGTCCATATGCAATCCCTATGTTGAAGTGAAGGTGCTGTTCCCGAATGAACAATTAAATCATAACGGTGCGTTTGTTATTTAATTAATCTCTGAGACTTTTAGTTAGGAAATACTTGATTACTAAGAGTCTAAGGTGCAGACTTAGTCAAAAGTGTTCGATAGCACACATACATATCTTTTTGAAAGTAAAAAACCGTAGCAACTGGCAACAGAGTCTGTATTCATGATCGGAATGGAAATTTGTAAATTCGACTCAATCGTTATCTAATTAAAAAATATAAATAAAGGCGAAATATAAGGGTTTTCAAAGCCAATTGGTACGGGACGATTCGATGAACAAATAGGGCCTTTGGTGCGCTAGCAGACCGAGTATCTGGTCACCGTAAAAGAAAATGTATCAATCAAATGGAAGTACTGGGTTCCAACTAGAACGTAACTGCCGAAAGAGAAATTTAGTATAGAAGGTGCTGTGGATGAAAAAAAACAGATTAATTGACATGCTGTCAAATGAATCTCGAGACCGGTTAATCTCAAAATCAAAAATGACAGAGTTGAAAATGTCCGAGGTGATTTGTAAAAGTGACTCACTCATGAGTCATATTTATTTCCCGGTTGAAGGATTCGTGTCTATTATCCAAATGATCAGTAGTACTCAGTCTATAGAGGTCGGGATTATTGGCGATGAGGGAATGGTCGGTGGCGAGATTGGAATTGGTTTGAAGAAAAACCCATTTGGTGTAATTGTTCAGGGTAAGGGCGAGGCCTGGATGATAGAAGTGTCCGATTATTTAGATGTTTTAAATGTCGATAGAAACATTAGATGCGTGAGTAACGCTTATTTGGGATTTAGGATGCGCCAACTAGGGTTATCTCTGGCTTGTGGGCACTTTCACGGTATTGAGGAGCGACTAGCAAAGTGGATTTTGATGAGTGAGGATAGGGCTAAATCAGATTCATTCACCATGACTCAGCAATTTATTTCGCTCATGTTAGGCGTTCGTAGAGTTGGGGTATCAAGCATCGCCAGCCAATTTAAAAAGGATGGATTGATTCAATACAAGCGGGGTATGTTGTCTGTTTTGAATAGGGAGGCATTAAAAGAATTAGCGTGTAGCTGTTATGAAAAAGAGAATTCGATTTATGAATCTTGCGTTGATACCCAAAAATTAGATTTAGGTCTTCAGACTTTGTCGAGCATCAATAGCTAAGGCTTAGAGGGAGGGGAGAGGTGGGAGTGCAGAGGAAGAAGGTAAAGATTCTTGGCCAGAAGCTATGGCTGAGTTCAGTTAAACAAACGAAACATCAAAAGGTAATTATTATGAAATCATATCAAGACGTACAAGCTGCCTATATCAATAGGACTACTTTAATGGCAAATCTATATCATACAAATGCAATCAAACTCATTGATTTAGTGTTAACTCACAATAAGAATGCAATGGAGGCTTCGAATCAACGGGCAAGCGATATCTTAAATTCAAAAGACTTACCTGGCATTAGTAAACTTATCGCTAAAGATGTAGCCAATCAAATCAAGGAATACACCAGTTTTGCGAATTCAGCATATCTTTTGGGTTCGCAAGCACACGCAACTTTAATAGAGGCTTGTCAAAGTCACGCCAAAGATCATGCAAAGCTAGCAACCCATACACTCCACTCGATCTCTGAATCTGATAATCCTATAACTGCTATGGCAATCTCTATTGCGCAGGCTGCATTGGATGCTAGTACATCAGCAATAACTTCAGCCAAAGCATCCTCCAAAGCATGATGTATCAAATAAATTAAATTTATTTAACCGTATGATTTTTATCAACACCTAATAATTGATTAAGACTACAGTCAATTCTTACCAAATAATTAAATGGAATAATCATGAAAACAGACGCACAACTCCAGTTAGATGTCATTGCTGAATTAAAGTACGAGGCGACCATCAAAGAAGCCAACATTGGAGTTTCTGTCAAAGATGGTATCGTAACTTTAAACGGCAGCGTAGACCACTACTATGAAAAATATCACGCAGAAAAGGCGGCTCAAAGAGTCTCTGGGGTCCACGGTATTGCAATGGAGCTCGAGGTTAGATTGCCAGGTGATAGCAAAAGAAGTGATAGTGATATTGCACACGCAATCGACAACATCATTTCTTGGTCCTCCCTATTACCCAAAGACAATATACAAGTAAAAGTTGAGAAAGGTTGGGTCACGTTATCAGGCCAAGTGAAATGGCATCACCAAAAAGCCATGCTCAATTCATCGATTACGCACTTAATGGGTGTGACGGGCATCAGTGATCAGTTGAGTATTAAGAATGATCTTGCGAAATCTGTTGTAAAGGCCGACATTGTGGAGGCGCTTAAAAGACGTGCTCAAACAGATGCCAGTGAAATTGATGTTCAAGTTCAAAATGGAGAGGTGACACTGACTGGAAAAATTCACTCTTGGAATGAAAGAGCTTTGGTCAAACATGCGGCGTGGAGTAATACCGATGTTGTTAAAGTAATAGATAAATTAGATCTAACTTTCTCGTGAGAGGGTAAGTGAATGAAGTTGCGACTCATTCACTTTTTTTATTTGAATTTAGGAGCTACAAAACATGAACAACTTAAAGTTAACGTCATATATATTTGATGCGCACAGTACCGCTGAGGAAGCTACTAAATTGCTCAGCTTATCGGGATTTGATATTAAAAAGGTGTCCATCATTGGCAAGGGCTACCATAGCGAAGAGCATCCCGTTGGCTTTTACACAACTGGTGACAAAATTAAATCTTGGACCGCTACGGGTGCATTTTGGGGGGGCTTATGGGGGATTCTATTTCTCCCCGCAGTATTTTTTATGCCTGGATTCGGTTTGGTAGCTATGGCGGGACCATTTGTTACGGTATTGATTTCGGCGCTAGAGGGTGCCGTAGTGATGGGGGGGCTCTCAGCCATAGGAGCAGCACTGTCTCAGGTAGGGGTATCAAAAAATCAAATTATTAAATATGAATTGGCTATTAAAGCGGATCAATTTGTGATGCTAATTCACGGCGACGCAGGGGACCAAGAGCGGGCAGACTTTATTCTCCAAAAGTTTAGTGCCAATAAGTCAACGCATACTTAACGACCGGTCGAGCACTTACTTTTAAAGTCATTATTTTTGAAGTATTAACTCCATTTGGAGATTGGTCCAAGGCGTTGCATACAAAATTTAACTCTTAATTTTCTAATTTCATACAAATGAACTGTGCAAGCAGTTCTATAAGAAAGCTTATGACTAACAACACGCTCTCATATTTTAATTATCTTGAGATTATTCGTAAGTCATACCCGACGGGTTTGATTTTGAGTGTTGATCCAATCTCTTGTCTAATTCTTGATGAAATTGCATTGCATGAAATAAATGAAAATCCTTTAACGATTACCTCCATGATGACCTTTTTGCACATTGCGTCTCAAGCTACGATTCACAGAAAATTAACACAATTGATTTCAAATGGATATGTTAAATCTGAGTGTGTTGGTACAAATCGTCGAACCAAGCATCTTACGGTTACTAAGGCTGCTCTTCGTTACTACAAAACTCTATCCCAAATTATGAATAAAGCTTGTAGCAGTAAGTGAGTGAATTAATGTTCGTATGGAGTGCGGACTATGTATTTGTAACGACAGTACTTACAGTACACACTAAATAGCGCCTAAATCCTAACGATTCAGCCCATTTGATATTGATTGCCCCCCCCCCAAGTGCCCTGAGCATTCACTTAATTGATTTAAATCAACAATATTCAATTTAGAAATGCGTCCTATATCTGATTCTGGCCTAATAGGATTTTTATACAAATTGATGGTCAACTAGCGATAAGGTAGTGCGTGAGATTCGCACCCTGCTATCAGTGCACGCTCTTAGGAGCAAGGCATATCGCGTAAATTATTATGAATGCAATTACACTCTTTCTGACCAGTGCCTCCGTGGTTTTTTGCGCAATCGCCGTAACCTACATGCAGACTTCACTGGCTGTTTTCTTTGCTCTTGTAGCCATACTTATTTCTCAGTCTTTAAAGATGGCTAATGTGTGGGAGAAGTTTGTCATATTAAGGGCAGGCAAAATTCACGCAGTTAAAGGTCCCGGATTATTTCTAATCGTGCCCGTTTTGGATAGGATCGTCATGGTCATTGATGAGCGCATTCAAACAACGGCCTTTAACGCTGAGCAAGCACTAACGCGTGATACAGTGCCCGTTAACGTTGATGCAATTATTTTTTGGCATGTTCATAATGCAGAAAAAGCCGCATTGTCCATTACTAATTTTCTGCAAGCAATTGACCGGGTTGCTCAAACATCACTTCGCGAGATGATTGGCGCTTCTATGTTGTCTGATTTGTTGTCAAACCGAAAAGCTGCTGACACTCATTTGTGCGAGGAAATCGGTCGAAAAACAAATGATTGGGGGATCACAGTGAGCTCAGTTGAGATCAGAGACGTAGCCATCCCTGAGGCACTTCAAGATGCAATGTCCAGACAAGCCCAAGCAGAGAGGGAGAAGCAGGCAAGAATTATTTTGGGAACTGCTGAGGCTGAAATAGCAAGTAAATTTGTAGATGCCGCAAAAATATACGAAACGCAGGCAGGCGCACTACAACTCAGAGCTATGAATATTATTTATGAAACCACCAAAGAGCGAGGAACCACGATTTTGATCCCAAGCTCTATGGTCGATTTTATGAATCCTTCAAGCGTGGTGAGTAAGGTTGGCAAGTCTGTCAACGCCGCAGTCGAATGAGACTTTGAACTTGCATTTCACAAACTATATCCATCAATGCAGCTGTGATAGATTTTGCAGACTTTGCCTGATTTGAGAGCACGTAAATTCCTCGGAGTTGGAGTACCAAATCTGGGGATGCACGGCTGCATTTCTTTTGAGTTGTGAGAGCTCAATTTTTGTCATCGCAAGCTTGTGCATGCCCGACATGGTCGCCCCGATAGCCCCGCTAAGAGTGTCCGCTTCCCATTCAGTTAAGCATCTATTTTGGTTCTCAATATCTAAAATTGCCCGCTCGATCAGATGAAGAACCAAGGCTTTTTGTTCTGAACTGGGCAATTGATCAAAATCGACAAGATCTGGATCTATTGCAGTATTTCGTGCGCCCGTTCCAGATGAAGACACTTCGTCTGGCGAAATAAATTGTATGGGTAGATCAAGCATAAGAAACTCCTGAATACTGTAATTATATACATATATTGGATTCTAGCGAAGACATACTAAATCGTCAAATGATGGGCTATTTGTAGCTCAGGATAATTAAAAATAGTCCCGCAACTGCTGCCGTGCTCACATGACTAGGCAGCGAGCGGGTCGAGCAAGGACTTTATGCGAAAGCAGGAAATCCTTGCTCAGTTAGTTAAATGAGCTGTGCGTGAAATTCCTAATCCAAATGAATGTTTGCCGACTTAATGATCTTATTCCAGTACGGTAACTCCTTTTTAAGCAAAGCGTCTAAGGCCGTAGGGTTAAGATAGCTTATGTCAACACCGGCTGTATCCGCACGCTGCTTTACCTCTGGGAGTTCCATGCTCCTTTTAACGGCATCAGTGATTTTTGCGACCACAGCGGGCGGGGTATTGGCTGGGGCGTAAAGCCCAACCCATGACTCCAGTTGGAAAGAGGGGACCCCCGCCTCAGCTGTTGTGGGTACATTTGGGAGCATTGGGTGGCGAGTTTTTCCGGTCACAGCGAGCGCTTTTAATTTGTCAATTTGAATATGCTGCATGACAGAAGGTGGCGTTGTAATGAATACCTGTACTTGTCCAGACAACACGTCTTGAATTGCCGCACCCGAGCCCTTGTAGGGGACATGGACCAAATCGATATTGGCAATTTGTTTAAATATCTCCGTTCCAATATGTGAGACCGAGCCGTTTCCCTGAGATGCGTAGTTGAGTTTCCCGGGATTGGCTTTGGCGTAGGCAATGAATTCTTTTAAATTATTAGCAGGCACAGACGGGTGAACAGCAATCACATTGGTAGAGGTTGTCAGTAAGGCTAGTGGTGTAAAGTCTTTGATGGGATCCCAAGGTAATTTGTCCATGAGGGAGGGGTTACCAACGTGATAGCCAGAGTAAGAGATCAGCAGCGTATAGCCGTCTGGCTTTGCCCTTGCAACATACTGGTATGCGGTGTTGCCACTCGCGCCAGGGCGGTTATCGATGACGACGGGTTGATTGATCAATCTGGCTAGGGGTTCGCTCAGTAACCTGGCCGAGGTGTCTACAAATCCACCAGGTGGGTTGGGAACTACAAGGGTTATGGGATGCTCTGGGAAATTTTGCGCCTGAGCCGTAGAACACACAATACTGAACACTACCGCGGGTATAGCGGATAGTGCTTTGGACACGTAATCTGAAAAGCAGTTGAGATGATTGTTCAATAACTTTGAGCTGAAGACTTTATTCATGGCTATAGACCCTTAGTGTGCGAAAAAGAAGTTAAATGCTAAACAGTTGAAAGATAAACAGGTGAAAGATAAAATTAAGTTTGCCATAAAACGGGTGTTCCCTGTGCTGTCCAAGATTCATACTGTGCGCTGTAGGCGGACTCAATTTGGTTGCGTTTGACTTTAAGAGTGGGCGTCAAAAAGCCGGCCTCAATAGTCCAAGGTGAAGTAATTAAAACGACACACGATAGGCGCTCGTGCGAGTCAAGTCTTGCGTTGATTTCTTTTAGTTTCAAGGCCGTATATGACTCTATTTTTCGTCTCTCACCCAATTGTGTGCTTCGGGCAATCGCCTCCTCAGACAGCATTAAAAGTCCAAGTGGATTAGCAAGGTTTGCTCCCACAACGCAGGAGGCCTCAACGCCATCAATCATGATCAACTGTTCTTCAATCGGGGCTGGTACGACGTATTTGCCTTTGCTCGTTTTGAATAAATCTTTAAGTCTTCCTGTGATAACTAAGTCGCCTTGTGCGTTCAAGACACCCAAATCCCCAGTACGCAACCACCCGTCAGGTGTAAAAGATTCATTCGTATGCTGTTTGTCTTTGTAATACCCTAGCATTAAGCTCTTACTACGCATCTGAATTTCTGAGCTTGAAGGATCAATACGCGACTCCACTCCTTTGTACGGAGTCCCAACGGCTCCAGGTGAAAAGCGATCGGAAGCGGTTGAGTGAGAGAGCCCGCAGTTCTCTGTCATCCCGTAAAGCTCAACAATACTCAGACCCAGTTGTTGGTACCACTCTAGAAGACTATGAGGCATAGGGGCTGCACCACTGGCCACAATTCGACAGTCTTGAAGCCCAAGAGCGGAGAGAATTTTACGGCGAACGATTTTGCCCAGGACAGGAATACGTAACAGTATTTGAAGCTTAGGGTTGGGTATTCGGTGAAGGATGTTTTCTTTAAACTTCAGCCACAAACGAGGTACCGAGAAAAAAAACGTAGGTCTAGCGCGTTTGAGATCCTCTGCAAAGGTATCCAAGGACTCTGCAAAAAAGATATGCATACCGGTGTATAGAGTTAAGTGCTCAACCAAAATACGCTCAGCAATGTGTGACAAAGGCAGATAGGACAGCATTCGGTCTTCCTTGCTGAATGTGAATCTTTTAAGGCCTTGGGCTACTGCAAAAGCGAATGTATTAAAGCTGTGCATGACTCCCTTTGGACTACCGGTTGTGCCCGATGTATAGATGAGGGTGCAGATCTCGTCTCCTCCGCGTGAGACTGCGTTCTCAAGAGGAGGCGTAAAAGCGGCAATGGAGTCCCAGTTGAGGTGTTCAGTTGTGGGTGCAAGTGGCAAGTCAATGCATGCCATATCGGCGGGAATGCCCACTTTGAGAGTTTCCCAGTTATCGAGTTTCCCCACAAACAGGAGCACTGTATCGCTGTGCTCCAAAATTTCTTTGAGCGTTGAGCTCGATAGCGTTGGGTAAAGGGGAACAGAGATTAAACCGGCCATCCAGATAGCCCAGTCCGTCATCAGCCAATAGGCGGTGTTTTTGGAGAGAATGGCGACCTTGGATTCGCTGGGTAAGTTCAGCGCAATCAAATGAGTCGCCATTTTGCGCGTCTCAAGGAGCACCTCACTCCAGGTGAATTCTTTGATAACACCGTCCCCCATGGGCTGGGTCATACAGACAACGTGGGGTTGCTCCGCAGCCAGCGCGTAAAGTCTATCTAATGCGAGTTCGCTCTGGTGAAGGTTCATGAAATTCGAGAAAAAATTGTGACTTGTTAGATCAGTGAATGAGTTGGGGAGACAGGACCAGTTTGCTAAAAGTAGAGCTAAAAAGCTTCAGCACGTTAGAGGTAATTCAGAATGCTAAATTCCTTTTGTCTTTTTTTCAATCGGTAGAAGTAATGAGTTGAATGAAAAAAATCCACAGTAAACGCTGGGTAGCGCTTTCTGTGGATTGAGGATAGGACTCCTTAATCTAGTAGAACTGTACTAAATTATTTAATCCCAGCTGCTGCCTTAAGAGCAGCTGCTTTATCTGTTCTCTCCCATGTGAACTGTGGCTCTTCGCGGCCAAAGTGTCCGTAGGCTGCAGTTTTCTCATAGATAGGCTGGAGCAGATTTAGCATTTGAATGATGCCTTTGGGTCTTAAGTCAAAGTGTTCATTCACCAGTGCTGCGATCTTCTCATCGGAGATAACGCCTGTGCCGTGTGTGTCTACCGTGATGTTCATCGGTTTTGCGACACCGATTGCGTAAGCAACTTGAATCTGACACTGGGTAGCAAGGCCGGCAGCGACAACGTTTTTCGCAACGTAGCGCGCTGCGTACGCTGCTGAGCGGTCCACTTTGGTTGGATCTTTCCCTGAGAAAGCGCCGCCGCCGTGTGGGCATGCGCCTCCGTAGGTGTCCACAATAATCTTACGACCTGTTAAGCCGCAGTCACCTTGTGGTCCACCGACCACAAAACGACCGGTTGGGTTGACCAGATACTTGGTGTCTTTTAACCACTCTTTAGGTAACACAGGCTTGATGATCTCTTCAATGATTGCGTCTACAAAGCTTTGCTTCATCTTTGATCCATCACTTTGCTCAGGGCTATGTTGGCTAGATAAAACAACGGTATCGATGCTGTGTGGTTTGCCGTCAACGTAGCGCATCGTGACTTGGCTTTTTGCATCTGGACGCAAGAAAGGCAATCTTCCGTCGCGTCGGAGTTCGGCTTGGCGCTCAACCAAGCGGTGTGCGTAATAAATAGGCGCGGGCATCAGTACAGGGGTTTCGCTGCAAGCGTAACCAAACATGAGACCCTGGTCTCCTGCGCCGGTGTTCAAGTGGTCATCAGAGGCGTGGTCAACACCTTGGGCGATATCATTAGACTGTTTGTCGTAACAAACCATCACCGCGCATCCCTTATAGTCAATGCCGTACTCTGTGTTGTCATATCCAATACGCTTTATGGTGTCGCGCGCAACTTGGATGTAGTCCACATGAGCGTTGGTCGTGATCTCACCCGCTAAGACCACCAATCCGGTGTTTGTGAGTGTTTCGGCGGCAACGCGTGAACGAGGATCTTGCTTGAAAATGGCGTCAAGAATAGCGTCAGAGATTTGATCAGCTACTTTGTCGGGGTGCCCTTCTGAAACGGATTCAGAGGTAAATAGAAAGTCTTTAGACATGAAAAAAAGCTCCATAAAGTTGAATTGTGCTGGGCGTTGCCAATTCAAACGAGCTTTGGCGAACGCTTTAGCAGAAATGGGGCCCGGTTTAACCCAGATCCCATACACAGGTTTCCCTGTATGTGTCGCCCTGCAAGTTGCTTCATTAACTCAGCGACAATCTACATTGTAACAAAATCAATTTTCTAAATTAGCCAATTACATGATTCGTATTTTTAGACTGCTATCACACCTACCCATTGGCTTGATGCAAACGCTGGGCGTCGTTGTCGGCTGGGTAGTGTGGGTTGTTTCTGCGCGCTACAGAAATCAATTTTTGATAAATATTAAAGCTGCGGGCCTATCTTGGAGGGATACAAAAGGTGCTGTCTCAGCAGCCGGGCAAATGATAGGTGAGATTCCTTGGCTTTGGTTTAGGGGTGAAAACAAGCGTGCGAGTGAGTACTCGGCCATTAGCGATGTGAGCTTTATTGAGAAAGCTTTGAGTGAGAAAAGAGGCGTCATCGTTTTAGCTCCTCACCTAGGGTGTTGGGAGCTTGGGGCTCAGCTCTTGGGAGAGGTTTTTGGCCCCCGCTACGGAGACCTCGTAGCCCTGTACAGGCCCGCTCGCAAGGCTTGGGTAGATGCTTTAATGGTGGAGTCCAGGAAGAGGGCGTATTTAAGCTTTGTACCCACCAATTTAACTGGCGTGAGAGCATTGTTGCGGCATTTGAAGTCTGGTGGATACACCGCAATACTCCCCGATCAAGTGCCCCCAAAGGGCTTTGGTGTGTGGGCTCCCTTTTTTGGTAGAGATGTCTATACGATGACTTTGCTTCCTAAATTAGCTCAACAAACCGGCGCACTTATCGTCTTGGGCTGGTGCGAGCGCCTACCCGGGGCGAGGTACAAATGTCACTTCACGGACCTATCCGCGCTTGGAATAGGGGATAAATCACTCACGCCCGAGCAGGCGGCGACTATCATGAACCAAGCCGTAGAGGCGTTGATTCTTCAAGCGCCTGATCAATATTTGTGGGGCTATAAAAGAGACAAACAGCCTAGAGACCTTCCCGTTCACTCTCGCCCACAACCCTCCCCTTCAGCAACAGGTCACTAAGGATAAGTAACTAATGATGATTAAAGGGTTGCTTCATTTTTTTGAGACTTTGAGGTTTCTGCCGTTATGTCTTTTGCGCCTTTTGGGCGCAGGGCTTGGACGCTTGCTGTGGCGGGTTGCAGGGCGGCGTCGGCGAATAGTAAGAACCAATTTGCGTTTGTGCTTTCCTCAACTGGACTCCATAGCAAGAGACCAAATGGGAGAGAAACAATTCGTGTTGGTTGTACAGGCTTTACTGGACCGCAGTTGGTTGTGGCACGCCAGTGAGTCAACCGTTAAGACAAGGATCCGGGTAACTGGGGACGCGGCCTCCCTTGCCATGCTCACTAGCAAGGATCCATCACAACAGTCTCAGCCGATTGTGATTTTTGCGCCTCATTTTGTCGGGCTAGATGCGGGGTGGACAGCGTTAGGGTTGGAGGGCTCAAGGGAGTTCACCACCATTTTTACTCAGCAATCATCAAAACATATGGATGAATGGGTCTACGCAGGAAGAATGCGGTTTGGGCGGGTACGGTTGTTCAGAAAAGTGCAGGGCGTCACTGAGATCGTACGATCACTTAAATCCGGTGCAGCCCTTTACTTATTGCCGGACATGGATTTTGGTGCGCAAGACACCGTCTTCGTGCCTTTTTATGGACAAAGTGCAGCGACTGTTACCTCTTTATCTCGGTTTGCCAGAATCAGCGGCGCAAAGGTCTTGAGTGTTGTGACCCAACTCGTGCCAGGCGGCTACGAGGTAAGGGTGGGGCCTGTTTGGGAGGGTTTTCCGACCCAAGATTTGCAAGCGGATACTGAGCGCATGAACTCCGAATTAGAAGCATTGATCGAACCCATGCCCGAACAGTATTACTGGGTTCACAGGCGCTTTAAAACGCGCCCGCCCGGTGAGACATCTTTATATTGAATTGATCCAATCAGGCAAACAAACAAGCAACGCACCAATTCACTAATCTTCAGAAGCCGGTTCATCATCTTCAAAGATGTCCTGTGAAGCTTTCAATTCTGGTTGTACGGGACTCACCTTGATTGCGCCGTCTGGAGTGTGCACCCAGTCCCAGATGATTTGACTGGCCTCTGCGACACCTTGCTTCTTGAGTGCAGAAAAAAGTCTGACGACTCCGCCAGAGGATTGGAGTTTGGCAATCGATAAAGCCTTTGTTGCCTCTGTCTTGTTGAGTTTATCGGCCTTGGTGAGCAAGACCAAGAACTTCAGTCCCTCTTCAACACGAGGGCGAAGTACATCCAAGAGTATGTCATCCAGCTCGGTCAGTCCATGACGGGGATCGCAAAGCAAGACAACGCCAATGAGGTTGGGTCGGCTGATTAAATAGTTGGCCATGACTTGTTGCCAGCGAATTTTGTCGCTTTTTGGCACTGCTGCATAACCGTAACCGGGTAAGTCGGCCAGGACCGCGTCAGATTGCCCCTGTCTGCCGAGGGCAAAGAGGTTGATGTGTTGCGTACGCCCAGGAGTTTTTGAGGCGTAAGCAAGCTTTTTCTGTTGAGTCAGAACATTTATGCAGGTGGATTTACCCGCATTGGACCTGCCAACAAAAGCAATTTCCGGTAAGTCATAGGCCGGTAAATGGTGCATTTGAGCTGCAGTCGTTAAAAACCGAGCCGTATGGAACCACCCCATGGCTTCTTTTTCCTCTTTGGACTCTAAGGCTGTGCGCCCTTTTGAGTCTTCGGGAGAATGTCTTTTGGGGGGCTGATTGGGCTTCTGATTTTGGGTGGGAGACATAATTTTGTAGGGAATTTAACCCTTACATCCGAAAGTCAGGGCACTGTACATTGTAGAATCTAAAGTTTGGGGTTTCCCCTGGATCAGAATTAGAACATCATGAAGCATTTTGCATCTTTACTATTTGTCGGTGTAGTCGGTTTATCCACTCTGGGTCAATCTTTTGCAGCTGAAGAAGCCAAGGCCGCAGCTCCTGCAAAACCAGATCTCGCCAAAGGCGAAGCTAGCTTTGCGGCCTGTGGAGCCTGTCACGGTGCGGACGGTAACTCTGCCATCACGACCAACCCAAAGCTTGCTCACCAACACCCTGAGTATTTGGTCAAGCAATTACAAGAATTTAAATCTGGTAAGCGTGCAAATGCCGTGATGTCCGGGATGGCTGCAACCTTGTCAGAAGATGACATGAAAAATGTTGCTGCTTGGTTAAGCACAAGAGAGGCTAAGCACGGATTTGCAAAAGACAAAGAACTCGTAGCCCTTGGCGAAAAAATCTACAAAGGCGGTATCGCTGATCGTCAGATCGCTGCATGTGCAGGTTGTCACAGCCCAACCGGCGCTGGCATCCCTTCCCAATATCCACGTCTCAGCGGTCAGCATCAAGATTACACGACCGCTCAGCTTACAGCGTTTAGGGGCGGAGTGCGTAACAACAGCACTCAAATGACGATGATCGCTGCTAAACTCAACGACAAAGAAATTCAAGCCGTCTCAGATTACATTGCTGGCCTGCATTGATTTGGTTTTATCAAGCTTTAAAAAACCGTTCCCTGTGAGCGGTTTTTTTTCGCCTGTGCTAGGCGTTAATTTTGAATCCAACCCGTAGATAACCAAGATAGTGTAAAGTTGACTCCAATAGGTAGTGCGACTTTTAAAATTGAAAGGAATGGCTGTGTTCATTAAATCAACGCAAATTCATGAGCAAGATCTTCTGTCCAGGGAGGTCACGCCGCGCAGTATATTTGAGCAAAGACGCACTCTTTTAAAAGGTCTAACGGGCGCGGGACTGTCCTTGGGCGCCACAGTGTCTGGCAGTGCACTTGCACAGTCTGTGGCATCCACAAACGCGGGCGGCGGAAAATTGCCTGCATTGGTCGGCGCGCACTCAAGCCTTGCGGGCGCTTATGTCGTTGACAAGTCAACCAGCTACGCCGATGCATCCTCCTACAACAACTACTATGAGTTCGGAACTGACAAGGGAGATCCTGTTAAAAATGCGCACACGTTAAAAACGTCTCCTTGGAGCGTACAAGTTGAAGGGCTGGTTAAAAAGCCCATGAAAATCACTCTAGAAGATCTCCTAAAGGTACACCCAATGGAGGAGCGTATCTATAGGATGCGCTGTGTAGAGGGTTGGTCGATGGTGATACCTTGGGTGGGATATTCGTTCTCAGAGTTGGTGAGTAAAGTTGAGCCCCTTGGAAGCGCTAAGTATGTCGAGTTTGTGAGTTTGGCAGATCCTAAGACCATGCCGTATGTGGGCTCTGGCATCTTGGACTGGCCCTACACAGAGGGTCTGAGGCTAGATGAGGCTATGCACCCTCTAACCCTTTTGACATTTGGAATGTACGGTGAAGTGCTCCCCAATCAAAGCGGGGCGCCTGTGCGTCTTGTGGTGCCTTGGAAGTACGGATTTAAGAGTGCAAAGAGTATTGTGAAAATACGGTTTGTCGAGAAAATGCCTTCAACTGCTTGGAATAAAGCTGCAGCAAATGAATACGGCTTTTACTCCAACGTGAACCCAAATGTGGATCACCCTCGTTGGAGTCAGGCCACAGAGAGGCGAATAGGCGAGGACAGTCTTTTCACTAAGAAGCGTAAAACGCTCATGTTCAACGGCTATGAGCCCCAAGTTGGACAGTTGTATGCAGGTATGGATTTGCAAAAGAATTTCTAAAATGACCCAGACTTTTTGTAATCTATGAAATCTTGGCTCATCCACCCAAACGCCAAAAGAATTCTTTTGGCGTTTTGTTCCATACCCTTTCTATTGTTTGTTTATAAAATACTGACGGATGATTTGGGGCCTAATCCTGCTGAGGCATTGATTCGAGGGACGGGAGATTGGAGTATTCGTTTTTTGTGCATCGTGCTCTTGGTGACCCCGCTGAGAGTGTGGACAAACACAGTAGCCCTGCAGCGTTTTAGGCGAATCATTGGTGTTAGTGTGTTCGCATATGCGACACTGCATCTGCTTTGCTACTCGGGCTTTGATATGGCGTTTGACTGGGACGATATCGTCAAAGACATCATCAAGCGCCCTTTTATTTTGGTGGGCTTTGTGGCCTGGGTGTTTTTGTGTTTGATGGCCATGACATCAAACAATTTAGCCATCAAATGGATGGGCGTCAAGAGTTGGCAACGCCTGCACAAACTGGTCTACTTCGTTGCAGTGCTAGCGGTGGTGCACTTTTACTGGATGAAGTCGGCCAAGCATAACTTCAACGAAGTTATTGTTTACGCAACTATTTTGGGTGGTTTGTTACTTTGGCGCCTCGCTAGAGCCTTGAAACTAACCACTATAAAGAAGGTTTAGCGACGAACGTTTGAGGGATAAGATTGAGTCTGGACGTCTGTGTCAAGGACAGTAGATCTTTAAACCTCTTGGCGCATTAAATCCTCGTTGGTTTCGCGTCGTCTGATGAGTTGTACATGTTCTGCATCGATAAGCACTTCCGCTGCGCGTCCCCTGGAGTTATAGTTGCTGGACATGCTCATGCAGTAAGCGCCCGTTGAGAGTATTGCCAGTGCGTCACCTACCCCAACGCTTAGTGTGCGGTCTCGTCCTAACCAATCACCGCTCTCACACACAGGTCCCACAATGTCGTAAGTTAAAGTAGTATGGGTGACCTTTGATCCCTCCTCTTGCTTGAGGGGCACGATGGCATGAAAGGCATCGTACATTGCAGGTCTTGGAACATCGTTCATTGCTGCGTCAACGATGCAAAAGTTCTTGTGTTCGCCTGTTTTAAGAAATTCAATACGGGTCAGACAAACACCTGCATTGCCGACCAGTGATCTTCCTGGCTCCACAAAAATGAAGCGTTCTCCGTAGCCGCGTTGATCAATCAACTTGAAGAGTTGTGTCCAAAGGGCGTGGGCTTTGGGGGGCGTTTCCCCTTTGTAATCAATGCCTAAACCCCCGCCAAAATCAAGGTGCTCGATATGGATGCCGCTGGCCTCAATGGAGTCCACAAGGTCCAGTACACGCGATACTGCGTCCTCATATGGGGCAATCTCGGTGATTTGGGAGCCGATGTGGCAATCGATACCTTTGATTTTTAACCCCTTCAATTTTGATGCGCGTTTGTAAGTTTCAAGCGCGTGATCATGGGCGATACCAAATTTATTATCTTTGAGACCCGTTGAGATGTAGGGATGCGTTTTTGCATCTACATTGGGATTGACCCTCAAACTGATTGGGGCAACTTTGCCTGCGCTCATCGCAACTTCGTTGATGACGTCCAACTCAGGTTCACTCTCTACGTTAAAGCAGCAAATTCCGGCCTCCAGTGCTTCGCCAATCTCTGAGCGAGTCTTGCCGACACCGGAGAAGATGATGTGCTCTGCCTTGCCCCCGGCTGCGAGGACTCTTGCGAGCTCTCCTCCAGATACGATATCAAATCCACAGCCACTTTGAGCAAATACTCGCAATACACCTAAAGATGAGTTGGCTTTCATGGCGTAGTGGATCCGCGCTTTGCGGCCTGCAAATGCAAGTTTGTACTCCTCTAGCGCACTTAGCATGGCTGCTTTAGAGTAAGCAAAGAGTGGTGTACCAAACTCTGCTGCAACGTCGCAGAGGGCAACGTTCTCCATCATGAGCTTTTGATTTTGATACCCAATGTAGGGTGCGCCGGGAAGTTTTAGATCTGACATACTAAAAGTGAGGAGAGTAGAGGAGATAGATTAAAAAAGGTTTGATGTCTGAAGTTTCTCAAAGTGGGATGCTTAAAAAAAGCAAACGCTACTGCGCACCAGTAGCTGCGGGATTCTTCGGTGCGACTTTAGTGCTGTCTGCAGGCTGCTGGGGCGCAGAGCCTTGGCGAAAGATGATTTGGGGCAAAGAGGCCCTGTTCTTAGCCTCTTCATCGCTGGGAATTGTGAGGCTGGAGCGTTGCCCACAGGCCGCCGAAAGCAACAAGCCAAGTGACACAAGTGTCCATCCCCCGAGTTTTGAGGCTTCAATGAGAGTTCGGTTTTTTTGATGGTTCACTTTTGAAATGCAGACATTAATATTTAGCCCTTTCAAAGGCCATGGTAATTGGTGTTGCTTAAAATAAAGAGTCTGAATGTGTAAATTGTACCGACTCCCATCAAATGGGATAAGATTTCTTTTAAATCTTGTTTTTTTCTTGTCCTCAATAACTGGTGATTCTTTATGACCGATCTCGAATTCTTGGAGCATGCAGAGGCCCTGCTTAAAGCTTTAGAGCAAAACTGTGATCTTATCAACGATCAGTCAGATGCAGATATCGATAACCAGCGAACGGGCTCGATGATTACCTTGACCTTTGCCAATAAGAGTCAAATCATTGTTAATTTGCAAAAGCCTCTTCAAGAGGTTTGGCTAGCCGCGCGCTCTGGGGGCTATCATTTCCGCTCAGACGGTACTCGCTGGTTGGACACCAAGGGGCAGGGAGAATTTTGGACTCAGTTAAGTAAAGATGCTTGTGCACAGTCTGGGTTGAGTCTTTTATTTAAAAGCTCCCCCGTCTAGTCCAGACTTAAAGGAGCTTAGGGTTTAGTGCTTAGAGATTAGACGTTTAATTTTTAAAGATATCTAGAATCTTCTTGCGCTCTTCCCCCGCTGCATTGGACTCAGCTGAAGCTGCCCCTTCTACGCCGAGACTGGTCACACCCGCTCCGTGAGCGAACTCTGTAAAGTACCAATCCACACCTTCTCTTACCACCCCAGTAGGGGGCGGTCCAATCTCAGTGATGGGAACGTTTTTAAGGGCTTGTTGCATATAGCGAATCCAAACGGGTAGGCTCAGTCCGCCCCCTGTCTCGTGGTCTCCAAGTTTGCGAGGTGTGTCGTAGCCGATCCAAGTAATTGCGGTAAGGGTGGGCTGATAACCGGAGAACCAAGCATCTAAGGAGTCGTTGGTTGTTCCAGTTTTACCGTAGATATCGGGACGCTTCAAAACGGCCTGCGCACGCGCAGCCGTTCCAACGCGCGTCACTTCTTGTAAAAGTGTGGACATCAAAAACGCATTTCGTTGATCAATCACGCGAGAGGACTCCTCTTGCTCGGCGGGCGTGTATTCGGTCAGCACTTTGCCCAAGGGGTCCACTACTTTTGTGATGATGTAGGGATTCATCAAATACCCACCATTTGCAAACACGGAGTAACCCACAGCAAGTTGCAGGGGCGTTACTGAGCCTGCTCCCAAAGCCATCGTTAGGTAAGGGGGGTGTTTCTCCGCTTCAAATCCAAACCGAGTAATCCATTTTTGTGCGTACTGGGTACCAATCGAGTTGAGTATTCGAATGGAGATCATGTTCAAAGATTTTGCGAGTCCTGTTTTCAAGGGAATGGGGCCCTCAAATTTACCTTCATAATTTTTGGGCTCCCACGCTTGTCCGCCCGTCTCACTGGCGTCAAAGAAAAGTGGGCCATCATTGATGATGGTGGTTGGCGTAAATCCCTTCTCAAGAGCTGCAGAGTAAATGAAAGGCTTAAACCCAGAGCCCGGTTGACGCCAAGCTTGGGTCACGTGGTTGAATTTATTTTTCTCGAAATCAAATCCACCCACGAGGGAGCGGATGGCTCCGTCGCGGGGATCCATTGCAACGAACGCACCTTCTACTTCGGGGAGTTGAGTGATTGACCAAGTACTTTTGACCGGATCCTTCACTATTCTGATCAAAGCACCAGGACGCAATTTGATATTGGGGGGGGCTTTCTCACTCAGGCCTGATTGAACAGGTTTGAGCCCATCGCCGGTGATCTCGATCAACTCACTGTTGAGTCGCATTGCTCTGACCATTTTGGGGTTGGCTTCAAGCACGACTGCTGACAATAGATCGCCTTTGTCGCCTTGGTCTACTAGCGCATCGTCGATGGCATCTGCTAAGTCAGAGGGATCTGTTGGTAGCGTAATAAAACGCTCTGGTCCACGGTAAACCTGACGCAACTCGTAATCCATTATCCCGCGTCGAAGGGCTTGGTAGGCTACCTCTTGATCTTCGGCCTTGATGGTTGTGTAAACATTTAAGCCCCGTGTATAAACGTCAGTTCCGTATTGTGCAAACATTAACTGGCGCACCATCTCCGCCACATACTCGGCGTGGGTTTGTGTGACAACTGCTGCGGTGCGGATGTGCAACTCTTCTTCTTTGGCGGTTTGAGCTTGCTCTTTGGTAATAAATCCGTTGTCTAACATGCGCTCGATGATGTACTGCTGGCGGATCCGGGCACGCTTTGGGTTGTTGATGGGGTTGTAGGCAGAAGGCGCTTTAGGTAGGCCTGCCAACATCGCTGCCTCAGCAATCGAGATTTGTTGAATGGGTTTGCCGAAATAGGCTTGTGAGGCAGCGGCAAAACCGTAGGCCCTGTTGCCCAGAAAAATTTGATTTAAATAAATTTCAAAGATTTGATCCTTACTCAGCATGTGCTCAAGCTTTAGGGTCAACAAAATCTCGTAGATCTTCCTCGTGAACGTTTTCTCAGAGGAGAGGTAAACGTTTCTTGCGACTTGCATGGTGATGGTTGACGCACCTTGGCTTTTAGCGTGGCCCAAGTTAGCGATACTCGCCCGTAGTAGGCCTAGATAGTCCACTCCGCCGTGCTCGTAAAAGCGCGCATCCTCAATGGCGAGGACTGCATCTTTCATGATTTGGGGAATATCTTTGAAGGCGGTTAGGGTCCTGCGCTCTTCGCCAAATTCGCCGATCAATTTACCCTCAACTGAGTACACACGCATTGAGAGCTTGGGTCTGTAATCGGCAAGATCTGAGATGTCGGGGAGTTGGGGATAAGCAATTGCCAAGGAGATTCCAACAATCATGCCCAGAGCGAGCGCGCCTGCGACGCTAAGTCCTATAGCCCAACTAAAGAAGGTGAACAACAGCTGTCCCAGTGTCGACTCGGGTGGGCGTTCAGCAAGTGGTTCTTGCTTGGGGACTGGTTCAGATTTTTTGGATTTAAATGAAAACAAAGGCATTTTTAGACCGCTTACCGCGTAGATAACAACGAGTTGTATTGATTCTTGCCCGAGTTTAACCCTTGGGAGAGAACGCACAGCGCTCAAATCCTGTATTTTGTGCCCAATTGGTGTAAAAGAATGGGTGTCAGTGCCCCCTTAAGTTCAGCACAGGGCTAAGTGGTGCCAGAACCCAATTAAAATATACGATCAGACTTATACGCAGGCGCAAATGCTTTTCTTTGCACCTTATGAGCGCACACCTTTTTGCAGAACCGGCGGTGTTGCAGGTTGGTGATTTGAATCTATGCTTCTCCCGGGTGCATCTTGGGCTGAGTTTTTAACAGAAAGAGACAGACTGTGTTGGCATTAGTGGGTCTCCCGGGAAGTGGAAAGTCTACGGTTGGTAGGCAACTTGCCCGCAGATTAAATTTGAATTTTATCGATTCGGATCATGCGATTGAGGAGCGCTTGGGTTGCTCAATTCGAGAGTTTTTCGAGGTCGAGGGGGAAGACCGTTTTAGAGATATTGAGGCACAGGTCATTGACCAACTTTTGCAAGGCGACTACGGTGTCATCTCAACGGGGGGGGGAACTGTCGTTCGCAGTACTAACCGTGAGGCGCTGAGAAACCGTGCAAAAGTCTTTTATCTAAGAGCCACTCCGGAGGAGGTTTTTAGGAGGTTAAAGCATGATCAAAACAGGCCTCTATTGCAAGTGGCAGATCCTTTGGCTAGGCTAAGAGAGATCTTTCGCATACGTGACCCCCTTTACCGAGAGACTGCACATCATGTGGTTGAGACGGGGCGTCCCAAAATATCTAATATGGTTCACAACATCATTGCCCAACTCGAGCAAGATCATTTTGCCGGCTTAGAAAATAGCCCCCTAATCCATCAACACATAGGCTCGGATAAATGAATACCAGCGTCGCTACGGCCTGCGTGCCAATCTCCCTTGGCGATCGGAGTTACTCCATTTTGATTGGAGAAAACTTACTCTCAAATCCGCTGACTTGGCAGGGTTTGCCCAAGGCGTCATGTGCCCTGATAGTGACGAACGAGACTGTTGCACCTTTATACGCTCAAAAACTCAGAGCAGCGTTGGAGCCTTTGTATTCAAGGGTCATCGTGCTGAGCTTGCCTGATGGGGAGGTCTACAAAACCTTTGAGACGCTCAATTTGATTTTTGACCAACTCTTAGGAGAGGGGGCGGACCGTAAAACCACTTTGTTTGCCCTGGGCGGGGGCGTCATTGGAGATATGACGGGCTTTGCTGCGGCATGCTACATGCGGGGAGTGCCCTTTGTTCAAGTCGCAACCACACTGCTCGCACAGGTGGACTCCTCTGTTGGGGGAAAGACCGCTATCAATCATCCTTTGGGTAAGAACATGATTGGTGCCTTTTATCAACCTGAACTAGTGGTCTGTGATTTGGACACTCTTCAGACTTTAGCTCAGCGCGAGTTGAGTGCGGGCCTTGCTGAAATCATTAAATATGGTCCTATTGCCGATATGGCATTTATGCTTTGGATCGAGGAACATTTAGATGCCTTGATAGCTAAGGATCCCGTTGCCTTGGCGTACGCTGTGCAAAGAAGTTGCGAGATCAAGGCCGGTGTTGTGGGGGCCGATGAGCGTGAGGGCGGGGTGCGCGCCATACTTAATTTTGGACACACGTTTGGGCATGCCATTGAGGCAGGTCTTGGCTTTGGTGTTTGGTTGCACGGAGAGGCTGTGGGTTGCGGTATGGTGATGGCGGCCCATCTCTCTCAAAGGCTTGGATTGGTGGAGCTCGCTTTTGTTGAGCGTTTGACGCGCTTGATTTCCCGTGCTGGACTGCCTGTTCAAGGGCCCAAACTTGGCGCTCAAGTTTATTTAGAGCATATGCGAGTGGACAAGAAAGCTCAGAATGGACAAATCCGTTTCGTGCTGATTGACTCGCCTGGTCGCGCGGTGGTGATGGGCGCCGACGACGCTGTGGTGCAAGACGTAATTGAGCAGTGCTGTTTGTGAGTGCATTCACAGGGTTACACGACCAACCCTCTAACGCAGTAGCGTCAACGCATGCCACATATGCACGGTATGCACCGTATGCGTGTGATCCAGCGCACTCCTTAGGTCGGCGATTTAGTGAGCCTGCCGCTCCAACAAGGAATGCGTTTCAACGCGACCGAGACCGAATTGTTCACTCGACCTCGTTTAGACGGTTGGTTTACAAGACTCAGGTTTTTTTGAACCACGAAGGAGATTTATTTAGAACCCGGATGACGCATTCTTTGGAAGTTGCGCAACTAGCCCGATCTATAGCCCGGGTACTCGGGTTAAACGAAGACTTGGTTGAGGCAATAGCACTTGCTCACGATTTAGGTCACACCCCCTTTGGGCATGCTGGTCAAGATGCTTTAAACGCTTGTATGCACGAATACGGCGGGTTTGAGCATAACTTTCAAAGTCTTCGAGTCGTAGATTCGCTGGAGTCGCGGTACCCTCAGTTTGAGGGGCTTAACTTAAGCTTTGAGACGCGAGAGGGAATCTTAAAGCACTGCTCAGCAAGCAACGCTCAGTACTTGGTTGACTCGGAGTTGCAAGCATTTAATCAAAAGGGTTTAAAACACACTACCAACGATCAAGATCTTCAAGGATCTAAGGCAATGGACTTTGTGAGTGTAGGCTCTCGTTTTTTAGAGCGCAAGCAGCCTAGTCTGGAAGCACAGTTGTGTAACTTGGCGGATGAAGTGGCTTATAACGCGCACGATATCGATGACGGCGTTCGCTCAGGCTTGATTGATTTGAAGAAATTATCGGTTGTTCCTCTGTTTGAGAATTTTCGATTAGAGGTTGAACGTGAGTTTGGCGAGTTATCAACGCGCAAGACGGCGTATGAGACGATTCGTAGAATGCTCAGTGCGCAGGTGTACGACATTATTGCTTCAACACAAAAGGCGATTGCTTGCAGCGGTGTTGAGAGCATAGATGATGTCAGAGCGGCTCAGCCGTTGGTGTGCTTTAGCGAGCCTATGCGTGAACAATCGAGTCAATTGAAAAGGTTTTTATTTCAAAACCTTTATCGGCATCCCCAGGTCATCGAGACGACGAACTGGGCAAAAGGGGTAGTGACAGATCTCTTTCACGCGTACACAAAAAACCCTAGGGAGATGCCTCCTTACTATCAATCAAGGACTAATGTATACCGAGCGGTGTCAGATTACATTGCAGGAATGACGGACCGCTTTGCGGGTGCGGAGCACG
>CAJAYT010000038.1 GCA_903949285.1 uncultured Burkholderiales bacterium | reverse complement strand
GTTAGGGGGACATCGCCTGACAAAACAAGTGTAAGACCATCGTCGCTCAAATGGGGAAGCGCTTGTTGGATCGCGTGTCCAGTGCCGAGTTGGGGCATTTGCAGGGCGAACTCAAGAATTGGAGGTGCGATTCTTTTAGTGTCTGGGGCCGAGACCTTGAACTCTTGCTCAAACATCTGGGCGGCGCCCTTTTGCACAAGCTCAGCTTCATGACCCGTGATGAGGACTATTTTTCTCGCAGTTAGGGACACTGCGGCTTGCATGACATGGCCCAAAAGCGCACGACCACCCAAAGTGTGCAACACCTTGGGTGTTTTACTCTTCATGCGCGTGCCTTTACCGGCGGCCATGATTACGACATCTAATGGCAACATATCCCGTATAACCCTTAAACAATCAAATCTTGATCAGAACGTATATGATAATCTACGTGCGCAAGACTATCCCTATCGGCTGTTGGGTCCCTGACGGTCCCACCAAGCTCTGTTTTTTCCTGGTGCTTGATAAGTTAGTTGATTTTCTGTTGGTATTTCTCCAAAATAAATGAGAGCTCGCATTTATGCGCCCCCCTAAATGAAAAAACTACAACGAGCTCTGGACTTTATTGCTTTAATCAACCTTATCTCCTTGGTCCACATTCGCCGCTTTTACAGCATTTTGGGCGTCTTGGGGTTGGTATTTTGCTTGCAGGGGTGCAGTCTTTTACAGACCACTTATAACCAAGCCAGTGAAATTACAGACTGGTGGATCGATGGGTATGTGGATTTAAACTCAAAACAAAAGACCACTCTGCGTAGCGATCTTGCAGAAATTCACAACTGGCACAGAACCACGCAGTTGGCCTTGTACCTGGAGATTTTGCACAACTTTGACTCCAAACTGCAGGGCAATCTTAGTGTGGAAACCGTTTGCTCCATAGAGCCAGATATAAGAGCTCGAGTGATTGACTTATTGGTTGCTTTTGAGCCAGCACTTACGCATCTTGCGCTACATTTAAAACACGAGCAATGGGTGAATTTACAGCGCAAGTATGACAAAAATAACAAAGAGTGGAGGCGTGACTGGTTAGAAGGTAGTGCAGAGGACCGATTAGAGTTTAGACTGAAAAAAGACCGAGACATGGGGGAACGACTTTACGGCAAATTAACGTCCGCTCAGATGACTTTACTCCAAGAACTGATCCTTGAGTCTCCCTTCGATCCAGAGAGAACTTACGCTGAGCGCTTAAGACGCCAGGCTGATAGCTTGCATGTTCTGAGAACGATTGGACAAGAGCACCTTAGTTACGATCAGGCAAGGCAAAGTATTCACGCCCTTCTCCTGAGAAGCACGCTTGACTCTCCTGATACAGCTTATCAGGACTACCACGATAAAGTCTTGCGCTCTCAGTGTGCAAGAGCCGTCAAGTTTCATAACGCTACGAGCGAGAAACAAAAACTTCGCGCCTTCAAAACGATACAAAGTTTTGAGCTAGATTTAACAGAGCTCATGAATAGGAAGAATTAAGTAGCTTTAAGATTAATTACTAAAAGCCAAAAGCTAAAAACCCCGGCTTTACCCAGATAACTTATTTAGCCGACCACGCTACCCCTTCTTCAGTCAATATAGCATCAAGTGGGATGTCGTGGGGTTCGCGCTCTAGCTCTTCTATGTGGCCGTGACTAAACCCGAGGCCAACTGTAATGGGCTTGGGTGACAGGCTGGCAAGGGTCCGATCATAAAAACCGCCCCCATAACCCAAACGATAACCACCGGAGTCAAAACCAACGCAAGGCACAAAAAGTAAAGTCGGCACCAAAACCTCTGTGTCTTTGGGTTTAGGTATATCGTAAGCATCAGGCTCCATGGGGCAACCGGGGTACCAGGCGTGAAAGGTGAGTGTTTTGTGGAGTTTATTGACAACAGGTAATCCTATGCGTCTGCGTGTTTGTTGCTCAAGAAGTTCCCCATCCTCTTTCCACCGGTGTAGGGCTGGCAAGGGATCAAACTCCCCCTTGATAGGCCAATAAGCGCCTATCATGGTGTCCTCACGTCCAACCAACCAAATTCTCATGACTTGTTGTAAGGCTAAAGTCAAAGCGTAGCGATTATTTAACTCGGCGCGTTGAGTAATTAGCTGTTGTCTTAGAGATTTCTTGTCCATGAGGAGATAATCAGGGTATGAATGATTTTCCGATTGTGACATTGTCTGAGCGTCTTGGGACCAGTTTTTCAAAAATGCCAATTAAAGTAAGCACTAAAACCCGTCTAAACACACTTTGTGTTCTGTCTATCTTTCTCTCAGCGCATGCCATAGCTCAAGCACCGCACCCTGATGCTGATAAGGAAGCAACTCGCACGGAGCAGCCCAAAGAGATTTCAAAAGAGACTTCCAAGGAGGGCTCAAAGGAGAGTACCAAGCAAGGCAATGCCCGCTCCTCTAACGGATCTGGGGGCCAAGGCTCCGATCGAACCTCTACCCACCCATCAGCTCCTTCCAGCCAAGCCACTCACGCTGGCGAGCATAAGGCCAATGAACACAAGGATACTAAAGACTCTAAGGATAATAAGGAGCATAAGGAACACAAAGAACATAAGGACAAGGCAAACCACTCAAAAGTCCACTCTGAGGAGCATTCGGGGTCCAACAAGCGGGCGCAGAGCTCAAGCCCCTCAACTGCCCCTAATTTAACGAACATAACTAATGCGACTAATGCAACTAATGCAACTGGTGCCACTAATTCCGCTCCTGCCCCTACTACTACCCCAACTACCAACCCAACTCCAACAGCTACCCTAACATCTACCCAAACCTCTGCCAGTTCTAATACCCACCCTACCGTAGATAACAAGAGCTCGGGTGGCGGGAACAGCGCCAATAGCGCGAATAGCGCGAATAACGCTTCAGTCGAGGCCAAATCCAAATCTGCTTCCACACGCTCTAACCCAAGCGAGCGCGCCACTAACACGCCCTCGCCGTCAAAGCCCTCCCCCCCACCCGCAGCCCCTGCTGCATTGACTTCACCCGCCGTGGAGACGCCGTTAACACCCTCCGTGGCCAATGCTAACGGCGTTGTTGAACTGTCCAGTCCGAGAGCGCTGGGCTTGACCGGGACGCCGCCTACGGAGTCAAATAATTCAGGAACAAATAACGCTTCGGCAAGTGCGGGCGCCAACAACTCCTCTCAATCGATCATTGGCTCCTTTATCGATTCGCTTTTAAGCTTCCCGCTGATCAACTCCAAATCCTCTACCGCGGGGTTAAACCCTCGCGCTGATGCGGGTGGCACTGGCACCATCAATTTAGGCCCCTTACCTGAGCCCGTTCCAGCCCCCCTTTATTTGAGTGGATCCAAATTCAGCGCGCCTCTTATTACGCCCTACTCTTTGAGCTCGGGGGAGCGAAATACAACGGGGGACAACGCACTCTTAGATATGGCGCAAGCCTTCAAAAAAGGGGATAGAAAACGACTTACCTCGACCCTCCCCTACGCGGCGGGGCATCCCTTGGAGCCATGGGCTGCATACTGGGAGCTTAGAGCTCGCTTAGATGAGGCGAGTTACTCCGAGGTTCGTGATTTTTTGAAGCACTATGCGGGCACCTACCAAGAAGACCGTATGCGTAACGATTGGCTTTTGATGGCTGGGAGTCGACGTGAGTGGGATACGCTGTTAGATGAGTACCCCTACTTTCGCATGCGCGACGACAAGGAGCTTCAGTGTTATTACTTGTTAGCCCAGTTTGTGCAACTCGGCCCCAAAGCCCAGGCCGATACCAGCGAACTGGTGCTTCAAAACTGGCACGCCCTCAGAGATGCGGATGATGGGTGCATGCTCGCAGTCGATAGACTCTTTGACGCGCACAAAATCTCAGAACTCGATATATGGCGCAAGGTCCGCGCCGCGACTGAATACAACCAAGGAAGATTGGCCAAGAACGCGCTCAAAATCATTGAGCCCAAATATCTTCCAGAGTTGGAGGATATTTTTAAGAATCCTGCACGCTTTTTGTCCCAACCCATCAGCGCACCGAATCGTCCAAGAGATGAGTTAATCACCATCGCACTCATTAGGCTTGCAGCCACTGATCCTTCTGACGCAGTGCGTCAACTTCTCTCGCGCTGGATCTCACACCTGAACACCGAGCAGCGAACTTGGGTCTGGGCGGCGGCGGGACGAGAGGCCGCGCAAAGGGGTGACCCCAAGTCACTGGAATACTTTGAGCATGCAAGTGTAGATAAAGAGATTGGCAATGATGAGCTACTCGCTTGGAAGGTCCGGGTTGCCCTGCGCGTTGATGTACGCCCACGGTGGGAGATGGTGGATCAGGCTATAAGCGCCATGAGCTCTCAAGCACAAAGGGATCCGACCTGGGTTTACTGGAGAGCGCGCGCACTGCTCCAAAAGAAACCACAGACACCGCAAATAACCCAAGAGGCCCAAACACTTTTAGCCTCCATTGCAGGGGTGAAAGGTTTTTATGAGCAACTCGCTCTTGAAGAACTGGGTAAGAAAATTACCTCTCCCCCTCGTCCCGAATCACTTAAGACACAGGAAATAAATAGCGTTAAAGCAAATCCCGCACTCAGAAGAGCTCTTTACGCGATCAACCTGGGCCTTCGCTCAGAGGGTAACCGCGAGTGGAACTATGCCACCAACTTGGTTGATAACGCAGGAAAGTTGGGCGGGATGAGTGACCGCGAATTACTCGCGGCTGCAAGCTATGCGTGTGAGCAAGAGGTTTGGGACCGCTGCGTGAATTCAGCTGAACGGTCCAAAGTGGTGGATGTCAGTTTAAGATTTCCGATGCCCTTCAAAGACATGGTTCTCAAACGAACCAAAGAGATCTCTATCGATCCAGCTTATGTCTACGGCCTCATCCGTCAAGAGAGTCGGTTTGTGATGGACGCTAAATCCAATGTGGGGGCATCAGGGCTTATGCAAATCATGCCCAAAACAGCGGCCTGGACGGCCAAGAAAATTGGCCTCCTGAATTTCAAACCCGAGTCCCTCGCAACTCGAGAGGTCAACATCGCAATTGGTACGGGATATCTTAAACTGGTGTTGGACAGCTTTGATGGCTCGATGCCTATGGCCGCTGCTGCCTACAACGCAGGACCAAGCCGGGTGCGCCGCTGGCAAGAAGGGAGTGTTGTTGAAGGCGCTATTTGGGCTGAGTTTTTACCGTTCAACGAAACCAGAGATTATGTAAAGAAGGTGTTGGCCAACACCGTTAACTACCAAGCCCTTATCACTTCTGAGCCTCAGTCACTCAAAGCCAGAATGGGTACGATTGGACCTATGGACGCAGCAAAGGCGCTCCTTGAGAACTCGGACTTGCCGTAAACCACGGGTCCAAACCTCAAGCATTCAATTGCTGCAAAGCTCAAGCCTCAAAGCTCTCATGCTCTGCGCTTTGCTGCATGGCCCACATCTGAGCGTAGCGCTCCCCGCGTTGCAAGAGCTCTGTGTGACTGCCGCGCTCAATGATTTCACCGGCGTCCATCACCAAAATCTCATGAGCGTCAACAACCGTTGAGAGTCGGTGAGCGATCACCAGAGTCGACTTATTTTGTGCAGCCGTTTGGAGTTCAGACTGAATAGCGCGCTCATTGGCACTGTCTAAGGCTGAGGTGGCTTCGTCAAAAATCAAAATTTGTGGATTTTTTAAGAGTGTGCGTGCAATCGCAACCCTTTGCTTCTCACCGCCCGAGAGCTTCAAGCCTCGCTCTCCCACCATCGTCTCGTAGCTCTTAGGGGTAGAGGTGATGAAGTCGTGGATACGCGCGGCCTTCGCCGCCTCCTCCACCTGAGCTACGGTGGCGGTGGGTCTTCCGTAAGCGATGTTGTAATAAACGGTGTCGTTGAACAAAACCGTGTCTTGGGGCACGATACCAATGGCGCGTCGAAGACTGGCCTGGGTGAGTGCGCGAATATCTTGTCCATCGATCTTTATCGCGCCAGACTGAATATCGTAGAAACGAAACATCAATCTTGCAAGCGTTGATTTACCCGATCCCGACGGTCCGACTACGGCAACCGTTTTACCTTTAGGAAGGGTAAAAGAGATGTTCTTAAGAATCTGCCGATCGGACTCGTACCCAAAGCACACACCCTCAAAACTCACGGTAGGTGCGCTCAAAAGACTCAACTCCTGAGCGTGCGGTGCATCCGCAATTTCTTGGTTCTTGTCCAGGAGCGCAAACATCTTATCCAAGTCGGTCAAGCTTTGTTTGATCTCTCTGTACACCATTCCCAGGAAATTAAGGGGAATGTAGAGCTGAATCATAAAGGCGTTGATCATCACCAAGTCCCCAAGACTGAGCCTGTGCTGGACTACTCCAAGCGTTGCTCGCCACAAAATAGCAACCAAGGCGGTGGCAATGATGAGTTGTTGACCTGTGTTCAAGAGGCTTAAAGAGCGCTGTGATTTAAGCCTGACATCTCTTAGACGGATCAGGCTTTTGTCGTACCGACTTGCCTCAAAAGCTTCATTGCCAAAGTACTTAACAGTCTCGTAGTTGAGCAAAGAATCAACCGCTCGGGTGTGGGCAGCGGAGTCAAATTCGTTGGCCTGTCGTCTAAAGTGCGTACGCCACTCCGTCACAACGACGGTGAAGTAAATGTAGAGCGCAAGCGCTACGACTGTGATCACTGCAAACCACACATCATACTGAACAGCCATAACACCCAGGACCAGCGTGACCTCAATCAGAGTTGGGATGATGCTATACAAAGAGTAAGAGATGAGTGACTCAATGCCTTTGACCCCTCGCTCAATGTCTCTCGTCATCCCTCCCGTTTGTCGCTCTAGGTGAAACCTCAAACTCATACCGTGTAGGTGATTAAAGGTCTCAAGGGCAATTCTTCTCGCTGCACCTTGAGTGGCTTTGGCAAAGACGAGCTCTCTGAGCTCTGTGAACGCAGACACACTCAGTCTCAAAAGTGCGTAAGCGACTAAAAGCGCAGCCGGGACCAAAAAGAAAGCGTTGTGCCACGCTGCTTCAAAAGAGTTGAGAGACGTGCTGGCTACGGAGATGGCTGCGGATCCGGTTGCAAAGCTTGAGACCGAGTTCGCACCCTCAAGAGAGGCGGCATTTGTCGTAACACTTTGCTGGGCTGTGTTTAGGGTGTCGACTAACTTTTTAAGGAGCATTGGCACGCCCACATTGGCCACTTTGGCGCCAATCATAAATAGCAGTGCTGCCATCACACGCCACTTGTACTCCCAAAGGTAGGGAAATAGGCGTCTAAGGGTTTGCCAATCTCGTCCCGGTACGGGCGTTTTAGGGTCGGACTTGTCCGTCTTGTCGGTCTTGTCAGACCTCAGTCCACTGGTTGCTGGCTGAGGATGTACTTGTGCATGATGTCGCATTTATTTCTTTAATTGGATTGACCGACGAACTTGGCGTTGGGGGTTTTAATTCAAAAGTTGTTTTCGAAGATGACGCGAATGACTTGAAACTAATGTGAGAATACAGGGATTATGCAAGTCTATGCTTATGTAGGCTTTTTTAAGCCGTATTGAAGCTTGCGTTCCTCAGTCCTTCACACCCCGCCCATGAATACCGCTCGATCATACCGAACTCCGCCCCCGCCTTGTGACAAAGAACTGGTGCTGAAGGTCATTCCCATGCCTTCGGACTGCAACCCCTACGGGCATATTTTTGGGGGATGGGTCATGGCACAAGTTGACTTGGCCGGATCGGTGCTACCGTCGCGATATGTGGAGGGAAGAATTGCAACGGTTGCGGTCAAAGAGTTCGTGTTCAAAGAACCCGTTAGGGTTGGAGATTTACTGAGCTTTTACTCCGCCATAGACCGAATCGGTAATACTTCCATCACCGTGAGTGTTGAAGTCTACGCTGAGCGCATTCACTCAAAGGGTAAATATGTGAAGGTAACGCAGGCCACATTGACCTACGTGTCGGTAGATGAAAAAGGGCAGCCTAAGGCGATAGAGCAGCCCTTGCCTTAAGTGCCTATGGGTAAACGCGCCTTTGCTTCACAGTTTTACGCTGGTCTTGCTCAGCTTTTCTTACAAACCCGCAAAGTTAGGCTTTCTTTTCTCTTTGAACGCTTGCAAAGCCTCCTTCGCTGCAGGCTCCTTCAGCAACTGCGCCAACAACTTTGCCTCCTCACGCATTCTCTCTTGAAGCGCGGGCAAGTGGTGCCCCTTCAGTAAGCGTTTGGTCTCCAGTACGGATCTGAGCGGCTTGATGGCGAGTTTTGCGGCCTGGCGCTGTACGAACGCATTGAGCTCTGTCGGGGGCAGTATCTGATTCACCAGCCCGACCTCAAGCGCAGCCTCTGCCATAAAGGGTTCCCCCAAAAGGAGCGCCTGCGCAGCGCGCTGATACCCCATGACTGAGGGGACCAGCAGGGAGGAAGCAGCTTCTGGGCAAATACCTAAATTAACAAACGGCATCGAAAACACTGCGTTGTCCCCTGCATAAACCAAATCGCAGTGAAAGAGCATGGTTGTACCCACGCCCACTGCCGGGCCGCAAACGCCGGCGATCAAAGGCTTGGGGAACTCAACCAAAGCGTTTAAAAACTGAAACACGCTTGCCTCTAAACTATCGGGGGGATTTTGGATAAAGTCGTCGATGTCATTGCCTGCACAAAAAACAGTCTCACTGCCTTGCAAGACCACAACCCGTACGTCTGCGCTGTGCTGGGCAGCGCGCAGAGCCTGTGCAAGTTCGCCGTACATGGAGCTGGTGAGTGAGTTTTTTTTATCAAGACGCGCCAAAGTGACTGTGCAAACACCGGCTTCGGTATGAATTAAGATATCAGACATTGCGTTATTCCTAGGTGAGAGGGGTCCTATTTTGACAGAACATTGTGATGCATGATTTTGGATAACGATCATGATCAACCCTATGAACAACCTATGAGCAACCGTATTAGTAACCCAATGAGCAACCATATACCCACCTTATTACATTTTCTGGCTATTGGAGTTATTTTCTAAAACTTGCTTTAGTTCCAACTACTCTATTTAAAACTGCCCTAGTTAAACCCGCTTACCTTTAAACCTGCTCTCCTTTAAACCTGCTCTCCTTTAAACCGTACCTCAATCATGGAATCAACTCGAATCTTAGCCATCCGTCACGGTGAGACGCTATGGAACACGCAAAACCGCATTCAAGGGCACATTGATATTGATCTCAATGCAAAAGGGCAATTACAAGCGAGCCTTGTGGGCCGTGCATTTAAAGATTCAAGTGCAAGTCATGGAGGAGAGGATACCCAACACCAACTCTCCAAGAGCGCCGCTATTTATTCAAGTGATTTAGCGCGTGCTTTCAACACAGCAGCTGAGATTGCTGCAGCCTTAGCCCTGCCAATCACACAAGACCGGCGCCTACGCGAGCGCCACTTTGGAGAATTTGAGGGCAAGACTTGGGCTGATATAGATCAGCACTCCCCCGAGGTCTCTCGTAAATGGAGAGAGCGTGACCCGCAGTGGAGACCCGGTGAGGGGGCGGAGAGTTTGTTGGACTTACAAGCGCGTGTCATGGGCGTTATCAATGACATTGCGAGTAAACATCTGGGCGAGCAAATCGTTATCGTCTCCCACGGCGGGGTGATGGATATTTTGCATAGATGGGC
>CAJAYT010000037.1 GCA_903949285.1 uncultured Burkholderiales bacterium | reverse complement strand
TTGGTTGTATTAATCATGCACTCTTAACCGTTGACTCCATTCGATCAAGAGGATTAGATTTGATCGGTTGGGTAGCTAACTCAGTCAGTCCTAATATGGACAAATCAGAAGATAACTTAAGAGCCCTTAAGCAGCGTATCAATGCTCCGTTGCTTGGACACATACCGTATTTAACAACTGCATCCTATGTTGATGCAGCTTCATATTTGTAATCAAGGTTTTGTAGATTTCATTTAGAACATGAAAAAAGCGCCTGTGATTAGCAGGCGCTTTGAAGATTAGGAATGAGTTTTTAAGCAAAACTCATTGGTATCCTATTCTTAGAAGTGGTATTCACCTCTTACCATTGGTGTAGATGCTCTTGTTCCACCACCAGCAGCAGCAGCGTCAGCTGCAAGATTGCCAAACTTGTTTTTCCAGAATTCATATTCAACACCAACCTGGAATGTTTTTGCTTTTGAGCCAATCAAACCACTCACGTCATACATGATACGACCGTCAAAGTGATTTTCTCTGCCGCTTTTTGCATTACCAAACGTAGTTGGCTCCAGTGGACCTTTTTCACCAATGTAATCCCAGTAACCCTCAACAGAGAACTTAGCTGGGCCGATGTTTACGGGGATACCAAATGCTGCATCTAACTCTGCATGTGGCTTGTAGGTGTATCTAGAAGTGGCAGTAGTCGTAATAGGATAGTTGCTCTCATAAAGTTCTAGAACACTGATGTTCAAGAAACCTGGAACATTAAACATTACTGTAGGACCAACAACAGCCATTTGTTTCTTGGACTGGTATGCGTCATTTTTGGTGTTCCAGTCAAATCCTGCGGTTGCGCCAACGCTTCTGATAACGCCAGCGTAACTCAGAGGCGAAGCAGTGAACTTAGAGAAATCTACCGTGTTTCGGTAAGCGGCATAGGCCTCTTGAGCACCGACAGCAGATTTTGAAGCTGTGGCAGGTAAGGTTGTTGATCCAGTGTTAATTGCTGGGTCCTTAGCATCAGAGGTGAGCAAGTCAATACTGATAAAGTTGGTTCCGTATGCGTAGCCGCTTACATTTGTAAGGTTTAGGATATGCTTGCCAATACCGCATCCGTTGTAGGGCTCACAAAAGTTTTGACCGTATCTTTCACTCAGAGCGGTGTCGCTCCAATCTGCAGCATGAGCAACAGAACCGATAGCAGCAAGTGCAGCAACGATTGCTGTGCGCTTGAAAATACTTGATTTCATAAAAAACTCCATGTCAAGGTTAATAAAAAGAGGAAAACCGCAGTTGTGTCAAAAATATGAATCAACTTTTAAATCTCTAATCAGATTCTAATTTGTTAGCGTTTCTACTCATATGGTTATCCATAAAAGACGCACTATTTTGGTGATTAAGGTAAGCAATCTAGTACTTTTAAAGTATTAAAAATATTTAAAAATACTACTAATAGATTTATTTTTAGTTAAAAATTTCTATTCTGGTGCGAATTTATTGAATATATTTACATTCTGAACGTTGTTTTTTTAATGAACCACAGCTGCTGTGTTCGCTAAGGTACGGTTCTAGTCGATTGAATTAATTTGGGTGGTTTATTGAATTTTAGGAAGCGTGTTTTTTGATTTTTGTTTTAGACTGCAAAGCCTGATTACGCGACCGTTGGGACTTTGGCCAAGCAAATCCTTAGCTGAAGTGCAGGGGCGATTTAAAAATTTGAGACGCCGTCGTCAATTGGCCAGTAGCCCTTAGAATTTGCTCACAAAGAACCTAATGGTTCGTCGCCGTGTGATCCATTTTTCCTTCTACTGCTTTCTCCCACTTTTTACCCAAAACCAAAAAACCAAAATGCAAAACAAATCCTCCATGTTGAATTTCACTTCAAAGACTGCTCAATTGACCAGGACCACCAGGACTATTGCACGTGTTATTGCTTTTTGTTCACTGGCAACACTTGGAGTGTCCGCTTTCTCGGCTGAGCCGGATTGGCCCACAAAGCCTATCACCCTCATCATTCCGTTTGCAACGGGTGGGACAACAGACATTATTGGACGTGAGGTGGGTCAAAAGTTGAGTGAAGCTTTAAAGCAGCCTGTGCTAATTGATAACAAGCCAGGTGCTGGGGGTAATTTGGCCGCGGGCTTAGTCTCTAAAGCAGCGCCAGATGGGTACACCTTATTACTGTCTACAGTTGCACATGCAATGGCTCCTGGCTTGTACAAATCTTTGTCTTACAACTTCATGCAAGATTTTGAGCCCGTCGGGATGGTTGCAACGACCCCTAATATTTTGATCGTCAACCCAAAACTTCCCGTTAAAACAGTTCCAGAACTGATCGCCTACATCAAAGCAAACCCCAATACGGTTAACTTTGGCTCTGCGGGTTCAGGCAGCACTGAGCATCTGTCTGGTGAACTCTTCAAATCTATGACGAATCTTCAAATCACTCACATCCCCTACAAAGGCGGGGCACCGATGATGACAGATTTGATGGGTGGACAAATTCAAATGGCAATTGAGACCAGCCCATCTGCTACGCCACATATTCAGTCAGGAAAGGTCAGAGCGCTTGGCGTGACCAGCATGTCACGCTCGCCCGTTTTTCCCGATGTCCCAACGGTCAACGAATCAGGCGTTAAAGGTTATGAGGTCATTACTTGGTTTGCTTTAATGGCGCCCAAGGGCCTTAGTCCAAATGTAGAAGCTCGTTTGTCCCTTGAACTTGCTAAAGTCCTTAAGAATCCTGAATTACTCAAGCATTTTGCAGAGCAGGGCGTAACTGCAGGCAACATGAAGTCTACTCAGCTCGGTGAGTTTATTAAAACAGAGACAACTAAGTGGACCAAAGTCGTTAAAGAGTCCGGAGCCGTCGTAGATTGATTGACTGATTTACTGATTGTTTGATCTAGTTATCAAGTTAAGGATTGTGGGCGACTTACACTGTCGCCTCCAATTTATGGAATATCTAACCCCTGCATAAAATACATTTGTAAGCGCTTGATCACTGGTGAAAATATCTACAACTGGTTACTGGTGATTAGCCTTCAACACAACTTGTTCTGGCAAAGGGCCTTGGTTTTTGCCCTTGATCGGAGCCCGGGGTAAGTTTGCAATCCCACGGTCAATCGTAAATGTATGTTCTAGCGCATACCAAGTGCCTTGAATACTGGGGTCTGGTGCGTTGCCTTCGCGGCGAACATAATGGGCTAATAGAGAGTGGGTAACGCCGAACTGAACATCAGAATGAACGTTGGGGTCATCGGCGGAATAGACTTGTGAGAATTGGGTTTTGAAACCTTCCTTGTGAATAAGGAAATGGATATGAGCCGGCCTCATATTGTGTCGACCTTGCATTCTTAATAAATCCCCAACCGGCCCATTAACAGGTATGGGGTACCCGCCGGGTTTAACGCTCCTAAACTCAACCAGTCCTTTATCGTCCGTTTTAAAACGGCCCCGAAGGTTCATATCAACTTGGGAGGGATCTTGGTTTTCATAAAAACCCTCAGCAGAGGTATGCCAAACATCCACCATCGCCCCGCTCACTGGTTCTCCGTTTGTATCTTTGACCCAAGCCTTCACGAAAATGGGATCTCCCTGGGTCTCCCCCCTTGCCAAGTTATCCCCGTTCTGACTCGGTGGAGACTCGTCCCTCCAAAAGGGTCCAAGCATATTGGCTGTTGTCCTGACCTCATCCTCACTCTTAGGGAGTGCGTTGTTCAGGAGACAAACCAATGCCGATACACCAAGCGAGCCTCCCGCTAAAACCACTTCATTGTGAAACTCGTTGGTCATTTGACCCAGTCTGGCGATCACAGCGCAGGCCCTTTGGTATTCAGACTCACTCAACTTGGTTTCACTCACAAATGCGTGAAGGTGCTTGACCGCAGAGCGCATAATTTCTTTAAAGCGCTCGTCCTGAGAACCCTCTAGCTCATGGAGCACAGACGCTGTAATGTCCTTGGGATGCTTGATAATCATTTCAAGACGACTGTTAATTCGTGCAAATGCAGAGCAGCATTAAACGGGCTTTTTGCCTCTGGGAATGATCGTGGTTGTAATGGCTCGTGGGCGCTCAGTATCGAGTGCCACTGGCTTGGGCGCAGAGGTATCTTTTTTCGGTTTTTTAGACTCTTTGTTTGATTTTTGTTGACCTTTAGCCATTTGTAGCCCCTTGTTGATTGCTGAGTCACCAGTGTAACGGTTTGTTATTGCAGCTTTGAAATATAGTTTGTTTGTGTTTTCCTCTTCATTTTGGAGTCTTACTCCATCAGCCATTGGCAATCAGCAATCATGAATTGCGAAGTACATTTATCGGGTACGCGCCCCGGTCGCAAACCCTTACGACTGGTTCACAATCAAAAGGTATATTAGAAGTAAATTCATAGTGACTGAGTTTCACTTCCCCAAACTTTGAGGTTAATGCAATGTATCTGAAACAAATTACCCAATATTTACGGGCCCAAGTTCAAATTAAACCTACGCGCCCTTCGTCTGAACTGCCAAAATTAGAGAGAAGGGGCTTTTTGCAAGCCACGGGCGCTATCGCCTCCGCTGCCACCTTCGCCGGCGTTAAAGCCTCCAACGCAATCAAGGTCACGGCGGGGACGCTTGGCATGGGCGCGGTGCTTGGGCGCGCGGAGAACACCTACAGCGCCTACAGCGGCGCAGAGCCCAGTGCTCCGGGTAAAGAGCTCAGCGCTCGTTTTTCCTACGACCCTAGTGCGCAGTATCCCGTTAAGGTCTTTGAGGTGCCCTTTCGCACCAACGCTGCAGGACGACAACTCATGGCCCGTATTTACCGGCCCGTGTTACCCGATTCCATGTCAAGCTACCAGACTCCTACAGTTTTGGATTTGCATGGAGGGGCTTGGAACGCCAAGAACCGGACCGCTGAGGAGCCCATGGACCGCGCACTTGCGGCCAGTGGGATTTTGGTAGTAGCCATTGACCTGACCCTGGCCGGGGAGGCTCCCTATCCAGCCAATGTGCAAGACGCTAATTACGGAGTGCGCTGGCTCAAGAAAAATGCGCCACTGTGGGGCGGTAGCCCAAAGCGGGTTGGCGTATACGGAAGTTCCTCGGGCGGGCATGTGGCAGAGTTACTGGGGATGCGCCCTAATGACCCTCGCTACAACGCTTATCCATTGGAGGGTGATAGGGAAGGTCTGGACGCAAGAATTGCCTACATCGCTACACGCTCACCCATTAGTAATCCATTTGCACGGTATCAAAATGCGCTTAACTTAAAGCGCGAGCGGATGATGCAAAACCACACAACGTACTTCAAGCCCTGGGAGTCGATACATGAGAGCAATCCGCAGGAGATTTTGGAGCGCGGGGAGAGTGTTGAATTACTGCCTTTGCTGGTGATGCAAGGAGCGCTTGACGACAATGTCTTGCCATCGATTCAAGAGAAGTTCGTCAAAACCTACAAAAGTGTTGGCGGATCATGTGAATACCGTGTGTTTGCAGACTCAGAACATGAATGGGTAGCAAAGGAGGGGGAGCAAACGAATTTAGCCAGGCAGTGTGTCAAAGCATTCATTGCAAAGCAGTTGGCTTAAGGGTACCTCGCATCCATTCATTGCATTCATTGCATTCGTTCCATTCAGTCCACATAGTCCACATACTCCACTCACAACAGATAATGAGTTGGCTGGATTAGTTTTAATAAGGGTAAGCCCTGATTATTTCGTTAACGGTGTGTAAAGTTTATGCCTCGCTGAGCGAGCTTATCCATCACAATTCCTACATACGGATGATGTCTTTTTAAGGCACAATTACATCTTCGGTGGCACAGTGTCGTGCCCACTACTTTAGGCTCAAGAAATTGGGCCTTTTCTAATCAAGAGAGTTCCTTAGATGTGGATCGTCAATGTCGCACTTCGCAAGCCCTACACATTCATTGTGATGGCGTTGTTGATCATACTTGCCACGCCGCTCACTTTGATGCGCATGGCAACCGACATCTTCCCTGATATCAACATACCGATCATTAGCATCGTTTGGACCTATAACGGTCTATCTGCGGAGGAGATGTCTTCGCGCTTTACGAGCGTGAACGAGCGCGGTATCACAACGATCGTGAACGATATTGAGCACATTGAGTCCCAGACACTTGCCGGCGTGGCGGTGATTAAACTCTTCTTTCAACCTAACGTTAACATTCAAACCGCTATTGCGCAGGTGACGGCTGTTGAGCAATCGGTGCTGCGCAATTTACCCCCGGGCTCTACACCGCCCAATATTTTGAAATACTCTGCGTCCAGTATTCCTGTGATCCAACTCGGACTGTCTTCACCAACGATGTCCGAGCAAAGTCTCTTTGACTCCGCTATCAACTTTTTGCGTCCAAGACTGATCACTGTTCGTGGTGCTGCGATACCTTACCCTTACGGCGGCAAGCAACGTGTCATATCAGTTGATTTGGACACCAGCGCTTTGCAGTCCAAAGGACTTACGCCCTCTGACGTCATCAGCGCTATTAGCGCGCAAAACTTAATTCTCCCGGGCGGTACCGCCAAAATGGGCGAGACCGAGTACACCGTTAACTTGAACGGCTCTCCCTCAACGATTGAGGGGTTGAACAAGCTGCCGATTAGAACCTCCAACGGTGCAAACATTTACTTAAGTGATGTTGGCAACGTAAGAGACGGATTTACGCCTCAAACCAACATATCCAGGCAAGACGGCAAGCGCGGGGTTTTGATCTCTATCCTTAAAAACGGTGGCGCATCAACTCTTGAGATTGTGGACAAACTAAAAGCTATGCTACCAGTTGTGTCTCAGTCCCTCCCGCCTGAGCTCAAAATCACCCCCCTCTTTGATCAGTCCTTATTCGTTAAATCTGCCATTGAAGGCGTTTTACGCGAGGCGTTGATTGCGGCTTGTTTAACGGCTGCGATGATTTTGTTATTTTTGGGCAATTGGCGCAGTACGGTGATCATTGCGGTATCGATTCCATTGTCCGTTTTATCAGCCATTTTGATGCTCTCAGCGATGGGAGAGACGATCAATTTAATGACCCTTGGCGGTTTGGCGTTGGCGGTTGGTATTTTGGTAGATGATGCAACGGTTACGATCGAGAACATCGAGCGTCACATGCAAATGGGTAAAGAGCTGGACCTTGCTATTCTAGAGGGGGCGGGTGAGATTGCCATTCCAGCCTTTGTGTCTACGCTTTGTATCTGTATTGTGTTCGTGCCGATGTTCTTCTTGGCGGGCGTGGCAAAGTACCTCTTCGTACCTTTGGCTGAGTCCGTGGTGTTTGCCATGATGGCGTCCTATGTACTCTCAAGAACCTTGGTTCCAACCATGGTGCTCTTGATGATGAGGGGGCATGACCACGGAGCGCCTCGTCCAGATGATCCGCACTTGTTCCAACGCTTGTACTACTCCTTTGACACTGCGTTCGAGCGCTTCAGAAGTGGGTATGTGGTCATACTTAGTGCATTACTGCCCAGACGTAAGAACTTTATCATTGGCTTTTTAGGGTTTTGTATTTTGTCTTGCGGCTTGTTTACGGTTGTAGGTCAAGACTTCTTCCCCTCTGTGGACGCAGGCTTGATTCGCTTGCATTTCAGGGGGCCAACGGGGACTCGAATTGAGGAGACAGCCCGTTACGCTGATGAGATTGAGCGTGAGATCAGAAAAATTATTCCCGAAGAGGATTTGGGAACAATTTTGGATAACCTGGGATTGCCTTACAGCGGTATCAACCTTGCTTACAGTAACGCAGGCTCGATTGGCACATTTGATGGTGAAATCCAAATCGCATTGAATGAGGACCACGCACCCACCGAGGAATACGTTGACCGGTTGCGATTAGAACTACCCAAGCTCTTTCCAGGAATTGAGATTTACTTCCAGCCCGCGGACATCATCACTCAAATCTTGAATTTTGGACAACCTGCAGCAATTGATATTCAGTTCAGCGGGGCCAACGTAAAAGAGAATTACAGGCTGGCCAGTGAGCTCCAAACCAAAGTTAAACAAATACACGGCGCTGTTGACGTGCACATTTGGCAGCGTATCGATCAACCAACCAAAAGCTTAACAGTTGACCGCGATCAACTCTTGCAACTGGGTTTGTCGCCCAGCAACGTTGCGCAAAACATGTTGGTCTCTTTATCGGGTAGCTTTCAGACTGCGCCTGCGTTTTGGTTAGACCCCAAGAACGGTGTGGTCTACAACATTGCCGTTCAAACTCCACAGTACAAAGTAGACTCACTGGATGGTTTGCTCTCAACTCCGGTTAACGCAAACGGCAATGATGCATCAAAGGCGCAAATATTAGGTAATTTGGTTGAAGTCAAACCAACCCATCAACAGGCGATTTCAACGCACTACAACATCACCCCATCGGTTGACCTGTTTGTGAGTGTCTCGGGAAGGGACTTGGGCGGTGTTGCCTCTGAGGTGAACAAAGCGATCGATGAGATCAGGCCCAAACTGCCCAAGGGAACGACGATCAATTTGAGGGGTCAAGTAGAGACCATGCAAACCTCCTACATTGGTCTTGGTGTTGGTTTGGCGATGGCCATTGTGCTTGTGTACTTACTGATTGTGGTGAACTTTCAGTCCTGGCTTGATCCGTTCATCATTATTACTGCCCTACCTGCTGCGCTGGCGGGTATTGCTTGGATGCTCTTTCTCACCCGCACACCGCTGAGTGTGCCGGCGTTGACGGGGGCGATCATGACGATGGGGGTTGCAACGGCGAACAGTATTTTGGTGATCTCCTTTGCAAGGGAGAGGTTACTCGCGGGTGAGCCGCCTTTGTCGGCGGCTCTTGAGGCGGGGATGACCCGTCTTCGACCTGTGATGATGACAGCGCTTGCCATGATCATTGGTATGCTCCCCATGGCACTCGGCATAGGTGAGGGCGCAGAGCAAAATGCACCCCTGGGTCGTGCAACGATTGGGGGCCTCATTTTTGCGACCTTCTCAACTCTTTTCTTTGTGCCCGTTGTGTTTGCAGGCATACACCGTTGGTTGGCTCATAAAAAGTCAAAGAGCACGAGCACTAGCGGCAATAGTAGTGGCGACGATTCAGGTCACAGCGTTCCAAATAGCGCAAGCGCCGCCCGCACTGTGGGTTCGTCTGCAGGCGCTGCGCCAGTTGCACCTTTGTCCACGGGCGGCGCTGCGTTGACGACCAATAAAACTTTAAATCCAAATTCACCTCCAGGGAAAGCTTGAAATGTCCATTAATTCGCGTCACGCCACCATCGCTATGCACGGTTTGCACGAACACGAAGCAGCCCATAACGTTCACAGAATTGGCATGCTCAGGCAGTTAAAGAAGGTTGCTTTCTTTATTTGTGTTTGTTTGTTTTTGGGAAGCTTTGCGATCATTGGTTTCAGGTATTTGCACGGCAACGCGCTGGCTGCAACCAACGTTGAGAATTCAAAGCTGTATGTTTATTATGTCAATCCTAAGCCTGGGAATGCCTCCAAAAAACTCGTTCTGCCTGGAACCTTACAAGGCTACGCTGAAACGCCCATCTACGCGCGTATCAGTGGCTACGTTCAGCGCTGGTACAAAGATATTGGAGATCACGTTAACAAAGGTGATTTGCTTGCCCAAATTGATACGCCTGAAGTAATGCAACAACTTGCTGAGGCGAAGGCGTCTCGTGCGCAAACAGAGGCTAACTTGCAACTTGCAAAAAGCTCCTTCGAGCGCTGGAAAGCTCTGAGACAACGTGACGCTGTATCCCAGCAAGAGTTGGACGAGCGGACCAACACTTTTAATTTGGCAAAAGCCAACGTAGATGCGTCTGAGGCCAATGTGCAGCGCTTGACCCAGTTACTGTCTTACAACAAAGTGGTTGCCCCTTTCTCGGGCCTCATTACCAAGCGTAATGTCGATGTTGGTAACTTGGTGGACGCTGGAAACGGCGGGGCGCCTAAAGCCCTTTTCTCGGTTGCGCAAATTGATCCCCTGCGTTTGTATGTTCAAGTCCCTGAGGCGTACTCTCCTGATGTGCAGGTCGGCATAGAGGCCTCTGTAAGTTTGACGGAGATGCCGGGTAAGAAATTCAAGGGTAAAGTGGTCCGCACTTCTGGCGCTATAGACCCAGTATCCAGGACACTTCAAATTGAAATCAATATACCCAACACAGACCGAAAAATATTGCCTGGCTCATACGCTCAGGTAGAGCTCCAAACCAGTGAGCACAAGGAAGTTGCGACCTGGACTTTGCCCAACAACTCTGTTCTCTTCAGGCCCGATGGTGTGATGGTCGGCGTGGTCGATGATCAAGGTCAGGTTACTTTGAAGAAAATTACCATTGGGCGCGATTTGGGCGTGTCCTTACTCGTCACATCAGGGCTTCAGACAACTGACCGTGTGATTGTTAATCCTCCCGATTCGTTGGCCAGTGGTGACTTGGTTGTTGCAAAAGTTTTACCCGCACCGTCTAAACCTGCCAATGCAGGTAATGAGCCGACTAAAGCAGACGCCAAGTCTGAGATGAAAACAGATACAAAGGCTGAATCAAAATCAGAAACCAAGTCGCAATCCAAGCCGGAATCCAAGCCTGATGCAGCGCTCGAGAAGCTTGCACCCAAGGACACCGTGATCGCCCCTAAACCCAGCAGCATGAGTCAGTTTAAAACTGATCCTACCGCCGCCCCCACAAGCCCCAATTTATTAGCACCCGCGCAACAAGCGCCGAGCAGTGCCAAGCCTGCTGCCAACAACACAACCCGGAGTCCCTCTTGATTAGGTTGCTTATACGCCGTATGCAGTCAACAAAGTTGATGCGGGTGCCATTGCTGGGCATGATCGCAACTGGCTCACTCTTACTGGGTGCTTGCAGTGCGGTGGGGCCCGATTATCAAAAGCCCTCCGTCTCTGCTCCTGTTCATTGGAAGACTGAGGACGGATGGCAATTAGCAGAGCCTAAGGATCATTTCTTAAAGGGTCGTTGGTGGGAGGTTTTTGGGGACAAGGATCTAAACCAGCTTGAGGATCAAACTCTTTTTCGTAACAACAATTTAATACTCGCACAAGCTCGCCTTGACCAAGCCCGTGCTTTGACAGCCTCTGCCAGTAGCTCCTTGCTGCCGCGTTTAGGACTTACCGCCAGCACTGCAAGAACCAGAAACTCCGCCGATAGACCCATTACTCAGCAAAACCAGGCATACGGTGGGTCCGTTCAACAAAGTGACTTCAACACGGGCTTAAACGTGAGTTATGAGTTGGATTTGGCGGGGCGGGTTAGGCGCCAAATTGAAGGCGCTAAGGCAACTGAGCAACAAATCACATCTGATTTTGAGAACACCAAGCTAATTTTGACTGCACAACTTGCAGTTAGTTATTTTTCCTTGAGAGAGTTGGATACCGAAATCTCTCTTGTCAACGCGATACTAAAGTCTCAGCACGACGCACTTGATTATGTGAGCTCTCGTTACGAGCTTGGTGCCTCCTCTCAACTCGATGTGGAGCAGCAAACCGCGCTTCTCTCAGGTACCGAGGCTCAAATCCAAAATTTGATGGATCAACGCGCGCGTTTTGAGCACGCACTTGCTACGCTCACTGGAGTTGCGGCATCTGATTTTTCGCTCCCAGCGTCCCCTGTTCTGCCGGCCCCTGCGAAAATTCCTCTCGTTCAGCCCTCCCAACTGCTCCAGCGTCGCCCCGACATTGCAAGTGCTGAGCGCGCTGTGGCCGCAGCCAACGCACAAATCGGTGTTGCCAAGGCCGCATACTTTCCAACCGTTAATTTGGGCGAAGTCTACGGCGCTGATAGCAATGCAAGAAACCTACTCTTCACATCCCCCGCACTCCTGTGGTCGGTTGGGATCAGTGCAACTCAAACTCTTTTTGATGCGGGGCGTACTGAAGCCGGCGTGAACACCGCGAAGGCCGCCAATACGCAGGCTGTGGCTGCTTATAAGCAAACTGTATTGAACGCGTTTGAAGAAGTAGAGAACACTTTGTCCACTCAAAAAGCATTGGAGCAAGCGTCAAAATCCCTTGCTGTTGCTGTGAAGAGCTCTAAGAATGCACTCTCCTTATCAGAGGTACGCTATGAAACAGGAGCGGCCAATCATATGGAGTTTTTGCTGGCTCAGCAAACATACCTTGGCTACGCCAGGCAAGATGTTCAAAACAAAGGCCAACAACTCCTCAACTCCGTTTTGATCGTCAAAGCCATGGGGGGTGGATGGACGGGGGATGCTCCTAGTTCTGCCAGTAGCCCTCAAAAGACAGACCAAAGTGAATCCGGTACAAAGTCGGTTAACCCTGCCTCCGCTGCTTCTATCGCAAGCTCTCCTCTTTTAAGTACTAAACTTTTAAGCACCAATTCACCCCCACTAAACCGTTGAGCAAAAGCATGGCCGAGATTAAAAAATTAAGGTCCAGTGCCTGTTTCCCTCTATGGCTAGCCACGTGCCTATGCGTACTTCCTCTCACACTGGGGAATGCTTTCGCAGCCGATGAACACACTCTTGGTACTTCATCCTCCAGTTATCCAAGCAAACCCATCACCATGGTGGTTGCGTACGCACCGGGTGGGCAGGGCGACTTGCTTGCACGACTTCTCTCGGAGCGTTTGGTCAGCGCCTATAAACAACCCATGCTCATTGATAACCGCCCCGGCGTTGCAGGGACGGTTGGGACAAGAATCGTTGCCAAAGCAAAAGGTGATGGTTATACCCTTTTGCTTGGGCAAACGGGTGAGATTGTTTTGAACCGAGTCCTGATCAAGGAGCTTGGGTACGATCCATTAAAGGATTTAAAGCCTGTTGTGTTGGTGGCCAATGCACCCCTTGTTCTTTTAACCTCCGCGCAGGGTCCAATTAAATCTGTGCAGGATTTGATTCGTATTTCTCAGTCCAGTCCGGGTACTCTTAGTTTTGGGTCGGTCGGGGCGGGAACGCCGGGACATTTAGCTGCGGCTGCGCTGTTAGACGGTGCCAAGCTTGATATGGTGCACATCCCCTACAAGGGTGTAGGTCCTCTGCTGACGGATTTAATGGCTGGGCGCATCAGCATGTTCTTCAGTAGCGCAAGCGCTGCTCTTCCTCAGATCAGCGGCGGGAAATTACGAGCGATCGCAGTAACCTCGATCAAGCGCATGAAAATTTTGCCAGATGTGCCCACAGTTGCTGAATCTGGATTAGCAGGGTTTAACTACTCGCTGTGGGGGGGCGTGTTCGCACCCGCTGATACACCCGCAGATATCATTCAATCTTTAAATAAAGAGATCAACGCAGTGCTTGAGTTGCCTGATGTTAAGTCACGTTTTGAGGCCGATAACATGAGCGTTCCCAAGAATACACCCCAAGAGTTTCAAGAGTTTGTGCGCACTGAGTCCGAGAAATATGACCGGTTAGTGAGAAGCGCTCACATCACCGCTGACTAACTGAATTAGCGCTCAATAAACTGTCTGATTTCGTCTGCGACGGATTCAATATCTGTGATTCCGTCCAGATTACCCCCTGTACCCACAATCTCAATGTACTTTGCCTTTTTATCGGCTGCCTTTAGTTGTTGCACTGCAGAGACGGCGTAGGACGGGAAAAAGAGTAGATCGCTGGACGCCGATATGAAAAGGGCTTTAGCCTGGACGCGCTCTATGGCTTGTTGAATATCGCCGTAATTTCCTGCTTTAAAGAGTTGCTGTGCACGAACGAGGTATAGGAAGTGATTGGCGTCTGAGATCTTGCTTCTCGCCTCAGCAGCCTGAGCAAAGGTCTCCTCGATGGCGTATTTATTCTGCCACTGAGTGAGGGGGTGTTGTCCTTCAAATGCGATTCGGTTGGCAAATAACTTTTGAGCCCAACTCGGCGAGCGCGAGTTGAGTGTGACCTCAGCAAGCGCTTGGGATAGGCCTCGCAGGGGGGCGTGTTTACCGTAGAAGTCTCCGTGGTTCCAAGCCGGATCCATCAGTATGGGGTAGGACCAGTTGTGCAGTGTTTGGATGAGGTAAGCATTGGACTCGAACCCACTGGAGGTCACGGGGATGATACGCTCCACCATTTCTGGGTAATCCGTTGCCCACTCAAGTGTTTGCATCGCACCCATAGATGCCCCCATCACAAGCACGAACTTCTTAATCCCAAGTTTGTCGGCTAATGCCTTTTGGACTCTCACAAAGTCTTGAATCGTAACGATTGGAAACGTCATCCCGTAAGTCCTGCCCGTGACGGGGTTGACGCTAGAGGGACCCGTGGTGATGACGTTGGGGTCACCCACTCCTAGGTTGACTAATGTATCAGCGCTGAGAACGAAGTATTTGCTCGTATCAATCGGTTTGCCGCTCCCTATGATGCTGTCCCAGTAACCCGCTTGAGGGTCGGTGGGGCGGTATTTGCCAGCGGCGTGGGAGGTACCTGTCAGGAAGTGACAGATCAAAACGGCATTATCTCCACTTGCGTTTAAGTGGCCGTAGGTCTCGTATCCTACCCGTACTTGACGGATCACTTGTCCGCCAACGGTGTTGAACAGTGGGATCTCAAAGACCTCTTTGTTGACCGCTTCATCATAGGCAAGTGCTTGCAGGGGCAAGTACGCGCTGAGCAGCACAAGTGTTGTCCAAGTGAGCAACAAACGTACAAATAAATTAAAGGTTTTACGGATAGTCATAACCCTATTGTGCACGCTAAAAAAATAGAAACTCTAATATCCCTAAACTTATCCTAAGAAAGTCCTTATAGTTAATTGCGAAATAGTTAATTGCGAAATAGTTAATTGCGAATATTTATTTATATTTAGCCTCTAAGGCGTCTAGTAGAGGCTTTTGTACGAGCGCTTGGCGCAGCTCAAAACCAGCAACCAATCCGCTTGACTCCTGCAGTTGCCCCGCACTCTTGAGCTCCCCCAGTGCGTTTTGCATACCGGTGATGGCCCCTTGCAGTGCTGCGTTGGCATACAACACCATAGCAAAGCCCATCTCTTTTAAGACCTCGTGTGAGAGAGTAGGCGTTTTACCGCCAATCACAATGTTGATAATTTGAGGCGAGCTAAGGCTTGATGCAATCAGCTTGATTTCATCTAAGTTCTTAGGCGCTTCAACAAAGATAACATCTGCACCGGCTTCGCTGTAGAGCTGGGCTCGCTCCAAAGCGGCTTGCAGACCGAGGACTGCGTTGGCATCGGTTCTGGCTATGACTAGAAAGTCAGGGTTGATGCGTGCGTCCACTGCGGCCCGAATCTTCCCCACCATCTCGCGGGTAGTGATCACTGATTTATCGTTGAAGTGGCCACAGCGTTTTGGATTTTCTTGGTCTTCCAACTGCACCGCGTCCGCGCCTGCTCGCTCTAGCACTTTAATCGTATGACGAACATTAAGCGCATTGCCAAACCCCGTATCCGCGTCCACGATGAGTGGGAGTTGGACCGCGTCTTTGATGGCGCTTGTGTGCGTAGCTAAATCATTTAAATTGATAAATCCAAGATCAGGCAATCCGTAAAAGGTGTTGGTCAGGCCTGCACCGCTTAGGTACAGTGCTTCAAAACCCATCGACTCAATCACACGGGCGGCGAGCGCGTTGGCAGCGCCGGGGACGATGAGCGCGCGTTTTTGGCTCAGTTTTTCTCTAAGTATGGCAGCGTAGTTCATTTAATATTCCAATGCATTGAGAGGCTGACAGAAAATCAATCAGCCTGCGAGCTCCAGGAGTGCGTTTGCTGCACTTACAAGTACTTCGCCCCAGTCTTTCAGTGGTCCTTGTCTGAAGAGGCGAACGCTAGGATACCAAGGCGTGGTGCTTTGTTCGGTTTGCCATCTCCAGTCTGGAGTGTAGGGCAGTAGCACCCACGTTCTGATACCAAGCGCTGCACAGAGATGGGCCACTGATGTGTCAACCGTAATCACCAAGTCGAGATTCATACACAGTGCAGCGGTATCCAAGAAGTCATCGACTTTTGCTGCAAATGAATAGACGTTGGGGTAACGGCTTATAAGTTCAGTCTCAACAGAGGAAATATCTTTTTGCAAATGAAAATATGAATACCTCTCAGGTAATCCCCTCAGTAGCGGAGCTAGTTCAATGCTCCTTTGATGGTCGTTGGGGTGCTTGGGGTTGCCACGGTTTAACAAACCGACTCTAAGATGGCTACTTTGTTCGTGCAGGCTCACATTTTCTTTGAGCATCTGTGCCCAGTCCGTAATTTTTTGTTCGGGCACGGATAGGTAAGTTTCGCTTAAGTAATTAAAATGCGCAGCGCCCTTTGATGTTTGTCCTGGTGAGGTTGAATTTATCTGCAAAGCCAACGGCAAACTAAGCAGCGGGCAATAGCAATCAAAGCCAGGCAACTCATCCTCCAAGCTGATGAGGGTGATACCGGGCATTGAGTGCGCAAGCAGCGCCACTAACGAGCGAGGACAATGAAGAATGATCTTTTTAAACACAGATGAAAGCGGTTTGAGATATCTGCAAAACTGCAGCGTATCCCCAAGCCCCTGCTCTGTGTAGATCAATATCGTAGATTCAAAATCTGTTTGCTCACCCGTCCATACAGGCACGGGATAGGTCCTGTGCTCTAGGTGAATGGGTGAGCTTTTGTTTCTCCAGCGCCATTCATAATCCCTGAATCCTTCAACGCAATTGCCAAGTAACAAATTCAGCAGACTTTTATTCCAGTGTGCTTCGGCGTAGTTGGGATTTAAGGAAATGGCATTCTGATAAGAGGCTAGGGCCAAACGCCATTCATGCATCTCTTTATAAACCAGACCAAGGTTGTTGTGCGCGTAGGCGAGATTAGGGTCCAACTCGGTTGCTTTCTTTAAGTCCGCTAAAGCCTCCTGTAAAAACCCCAGATCCAAATAACAAAGCCCCCTGTTGCTGAGGGCCTGGGGGTAATTAGGATTGAGCTTCAAGGAGGAGTTATAGGCTTTGAGCGCCTCCTCATTCAGTCGCAGCCCTTTGTAAGCTACACCCAAATTGGAGAAAAAAAGATGACTCTTTGCATTGAGTTCGATTGCGCGGGAGATGGACTCAATAGCCTGTCCATACTCGCCTTGCTCTGAGAGCGTGACACCCAGCAAGTGCAATGCGTTGAAGTCATGAGGGTCCCTCAGCAGGACCTGCCTATAAAGACTCTCAGCCTCTCGCGTTAAGCCTTTTTGGTGGGCCGTTACAGCTTTAATGAGCAAAGGGTTTACAGGGAGTTCACGAGCTGGAGTTGCTTTGATGAAGGGGTTTTTAAGCGGTACGCCTTGATTCGGACGCTTCAATGTTGATTTAGCCATTGCAGGGGTGAGGAGGGGGGGTGAGAACTATCTTTTTTGGGAGGTTCTCAAGAGGGCGCGAATGCACTTGATGAGCCCTCATGGCGCTATTTTAGCGCTGAGCAAGCCCCATGCGCTGTGCACAGCAAACGTCCAAGTCCTCGGATTCGCAGGGGATTACTGAATTTAAGGTGTCAAAACGCAATTGTCTCCACCCAACTGGAGGCTTTCCCTGTTGGGTACTTACCGACCAAGGTGAGCGTGCCTGTGGGGGAATCGAGTTTATAAACGGAGAGGGTGCTGGAGAGCTCCCCAGTGGCAATGACAAATTGACTGCTAGGATCCACAGCAAAGCCCCTGGGTTGTTTCTCAGTTTGTACGCAGGAAGTCTGTGTGATTTTCCCGCTTTGTGAATCAACACTAAATACCGTCAAGGTGCTGTTGGTTCTCTCTGAGGCGATTAAGTATTTACCGTCAGGAGTCATATGAATATCTGCAGCCCAGATATCTTTCTCCACACTTCGCACGGGAGCCCCTGCAACACCAACGGCCCCTCTGGGAAGTCCAGGCTGCAGATCAGAGCCGGGCGGGAGGATGGAGTCGATTGAGAGTTGAGTGAGTAAACCCGTTTTGGAGTCAAGTGAGAACGTTGTGATGGTGCCTACCAATTCGCTCAACAAGTAAACAAAGCGGTTGTCATTTGAGAAAACAAAATGCCTGGGACCAGTGCCTGCTTTTGTGAGACTTACTGCAGGTGTGTTGGAGCAGAGGAGTCCAGTTTTTGCATTGAATTTAAATTGAAACACCTCGTCACTACCCAGTGTAGGTACGAATAAAAATTGATTGGTCGCGTCTACACGCACCGAGTGCGCATTTCTTCCAACGGGTACGATTTGAGCAGGCGTTGATGAGACTTTGCCCTGAGCATCCACGGCGTTCACCGACACCAAGGAGGAGCCGTAGCCCGCTCCAAAAAGATACCTGCCTGTTTTATCCAATGATATAAAAGGAAAACTCTCCGCGAGTGGGGAAGTGTTCAAAAGGTTTAGCATGCCGGTGTTGGGGTCAATCCGGTAGGTTAAAACAGAGTAGGGTTTGGAGCGTGATCCAGCGTAGAGTAGTTTTAGTTTTGCGTTCACGGCCATCGGCATCACAAGGGGCGCTGCCTTGACACGCATCCCAACGATTAACTCACCTGTGGGTAGCATTTCATAGGTGCCTATGTCGCCGTCATCGGCGCTGGATACATAGACAAAAGTTTTTGAATAAGTTGAATTCATAAGAAGTAGTGTGAAGCTAGTGATGAGTGCAAGTTGTTTGAGTGCGTTTAACATGAACAGAGTCCTTCGTCGGCGTGCTATCAGCTGAGGGTAGGTGTTTCCTCCCGGCTATCAAGTCCATGTGGGGAGGACATAAGCACAGTTGCAGTTGTTTGAAAAACTTGTGTACCTGATCTCTAGGTTTTTACTTTAATCCTCAGCGCTGGACTCGGCTTTAAGTGATTTCCCTTCTTCACCAAGACGTATGAGCTATGACCTATGACCTATGACCTATGACCTATGACCTATGACCTATGACCTATGACCTATTCACAGGCCGAGGTACAGCCCATGGCACAGATTCTGAACTCAAAGGTTATCCAAGTAAGCGCAAATACTTTGCCACTGCATCAAATCCTTTTCGATCTTGGATGCAGAAATATCGAACATCGACAGGCCGTGCTCCACCATGTGCAAATAGTACTGCGTATCGCGCAGGTACCCTATCACTGGAACATCAATAGAGGTTAGGAAAGCTTTGAGTTTGTCACCCGATAAAGTCCTTGCATCTATTCGGTTACCAATCACCGCAACCTGAGTTTCTTTTCCCTTTGTTAGATCGGCAAGAGTCGTTAAAAAGGCTTTTGTAGCCTGTACATCAAAGGCGCTGGGGAGTATGGGAACTACGACAAGGTTAGACCTTGCGACCACCTCTCTGAGTCTCCATCCGTCTAAAGCACCCGGGGTATCAATCACCAACCTTGTGATCTCTGGGGGTGGTTTAGCCGTCAGCACCAAGTCAGCTTGATAATCCCATGTCTTTATGAGGGGAAGACTTGAGGGCCTTTGGGAAAGCCAGTATTTGGAGGACTGCTGAGCATCCGCGTCGCCGAGCATAACTTTGTGCCCACGACTCGCAAAGTACCCCGCTATTTGAGTTGATAAGGTTGACTTACCAGATCCTCCTTTGGGGTTGATGACAGTGACTATTTTCATATACAACCTTTGTGCTATTTTACCGCTTCTGGCGTCCCAAATTAGCTTCCTTGTCATGAAGGTTGAAGGGGGTGCATTGAATGCACGAATTCGCAAATAAATTCGTAAAACCAAGGCGACGTGATTGACCCCTAAATGAGTGCACGGTCTGAAAAAACTCTGCGAGAATGAGACCATGCAAAACACACTCATCAACGACACTTTTTTGAAAGCTTGCCTTCGCCAAGCAACTCCTCATACGCCTGTTTGGCTGATGCGACAAGCTGGGCGTTATTTGCCCGAATACTGCGCAACTCGCTCTGTGGCTGGATCCTTTATGGGACTTGCCACGAATGTTGATTTTGCGACCGAGGTGACCCTTCAACCCTTGGAGCGTTACGCATTAGATGCGGCGATCTTATTCAGTGATATTTTGACGGTCCCTGACGCTATGGGTCTAGGCCTCTCTTTTGCTCAGGGTGAGGGGCCCCGCTTTGCCAAGCCCGTTAGGACCGAGCAAGACGTAGCTTCGTTGAGAGTTCCTGATATGGACAAACTCAGATATGTATTTGATGCGGTGAGCTCCATTCGCAAAGCACTGAAGGGGCGAGTGCCGTTGATTGGTTTTTCTGGAAGTCCTTGGACACTGGCCTGTTACATGGTTGAGGGCGCAGGATCCGATGATTACAGACTCGTTAAGAGCCTCATGTACTCAAGGCCTGATTTGATGCATCAGATCTTGAGCGTTAACGCAGACTCGGTTGCAACCTACCTCAACGCGCAAATTGATGCAGGTGCTCAGGCTGTGATGATCTTTGACAGTTGGGGCGGTGTACTCGCGCATGAGGCTTTCAAGAGCTTTAGCTTGCATTACACAACAAGGGTGCTCTCTCAGCTTAAAACAGAACACAATGGTCAGACGATTCCAAGAATTGTTTTCACCAAGGGTGGCGCGGTTTGGTTGGATGACATGGCCGACATGGACTGCGAGGTGCTTGGACTTGACTGGACTGCGGATCTGAGCGCTGCTCGCCACCGGGTGGGTGGACGAGCGGGGACTCCGGGCAAGGCTTTGCAAGGAAATTTAGATCCCAATGTGCTTTTTGCTCCGCCTCAGGCGATCGCTGAACAAACCATTGCGGTGCTTGAGAGCTTTGGTAAGCCTCATACAGATACCACCTGCAGTGGTCCCACTCATATCTTCAATTTGGGTCACGGTATCAGTCAGTACACCCCTCCTGAGCATGTGAATGTTTTAGTCGATACGGTCCACTCTCACTCTGTAGCGATGAGAGCGGGGATGGTCAAGACTTAATATCTAGGTTCTTTGATATTAGATCTAAGTCTGCACACTGCACACTGCATCTGCGCTCTAAGTGCTGAGTCCACAGGGCCCCTTGTCATAAGCTTGGAGGAGTCGTGGGCGGCTGAAGTTAGTTTTGTGTAACGATGACGCCCAGGCGTATCATCTCATTGGCCACACTCACACCCAGTGCATTGGCATCTTCAAGGGTTTGAATCTCTTGGGTTTTATTCACCTTAACAAGGGGGCCTATGTGCTCTGCATCGCCCCACTGAGCTTGCAAGTTGATGCTCTTACTTTGTGAGTCCAACTCACTCAACACAGCGTGTGCCGCTAAGGGCATGGAGCAACTCCCGCCCAGGGTTCGGCTTACTGCGCGCTCAGCCTCTACGCACAGCCACGTCTTGAAATTGACCAACGGTTTAAGCACCTCAAGCATATCCTCGCGACGGGACATGATCTCTATACCGAGTGCACCTTGACCCGCAGCTGGTAGCATTTGACTAGGCTCAAAAGATCCGCGTATGCGCTCTTCAAGCCCCAAGCGCTTGAGCCCAGCCGTTGCCAAAATTATTCCGTCGTAAGCACCTTGATCTAATTTTGCCAATCGCGTATCCAAGTTACCCCTTAAAGGCTCTATTTTGAGGTCTGGGCGGAGTGCTTTCAAAAGTACCATTCTTCTAAGGCTAGACGTGCCAACAGTTGCGCCCTGGGGCAACTGCGCAAAGCTTGCAAAGTGGGGTGAGACCCAAGCGTCCCTTGGATCTTCGCGCTCCATCACACAGGCGAGTGAGAATCCACTGGGTAAGTTCATGGGCACATCCTTAAGGGAGTGAACGGCCAAGTCAGCCCGCCCCTCCTCAAGCGCACTTTCTAATTCTTTTACAAAGAGACCTTTACCGCCAACTTTTGAGAGCGAGCGGTCTAAGATTTGGTCACCCCTAGTTGTCATACCCAGCAAACTGACCGTGTGTCCTAATTGCTCTAAGAGATATTTGACGTGCTCGGCTTGCCAAAGAGCGAGTCGGCTCTCCCGGGTTGCGATGGTGATGTGTTTGGGTGGGGTAGACAAGCTCATGGACGAATGGTTCGGGAGGGGGAGTAAAGAAGGGTTGCAAAATCAGCAACCCCGCAACTCCCAAATGCTAGCATGACTTGCGGAGTCCTTTGTTCGAAGTCCCAAAAGGAAAGCAGTTTACGGTAAATCTTTTGGGGTAAAAGTACTGAATTAAAGCGTGATTCTCACCAGCGTTTTATTCTTTCACAGCCCCCGTCATCCCCGACACGTACTGCTCGACAAAGAAAGAGTACAAGACCGCTACGGGTAAAGATCCAAAGAGTGCTCCAGCCATTAACGAGCCCCAGTGGTAAACGTCCCCGTCCACTAATTCTGTGACCACGCCCACAGGCACAGTTTTCATCTCAGAAGAGGAGATGAAGGTCAGGGCATAAATGAATTCGTTCCACGACAGCGTAAAAGCGAAGATGCCCGCAGAGATCAGTCCGGGAACGGATAGCGGGAGGACAATTTTGATCAAAATCTCCAGCCGCGTTGCTCCGTCCATCAGCGCACATTCCTCTAATTCGTAGGGAATCGTCCTAAAGTATCCCATGAGCAACCAAGTGCAAAACGGAATGAGGAAGGTGGGATAGGTCAGGATCAAGGCCCATTTGGTATCAAAGAGGCCGAGTTGAAAGACAATCGTTGAGAGCGGGATAAAAAGAATGGAGGGAGGAACCAAGTAAGCTAGAAAAATGGAGAGCCCGACTTGCTTGGATCCTTGAAAGCGCAGGCGCTCAATGGCGTAAGCCGCAAACACAGAACATAGCAATGACACAAAGGTCGAGACAACGGAGATCACAACCGTATTCCACAGCCACTCTGGATAGGCGGTCTCAAACAGTAATTTCTGGAAATGCACAAGAGTAGGGTGCACGACCCAAAAAGGATTGCCCTCGTGTGAGAGTAGCTCCGCGTCGGGTTTGATCGAAGTAATCGCCATCCAAAAGAATGGGAACAAGAGTACAAACACAAAAATACCCAAGGGCAAGAAGACCGTGATGAATCTCTTTTGGATCGAGTCCAAATAATCCATGCTCCCCGATGGGTTGGCGTCCCCTTCGCCGTCCTTGCCTTGATCTGGCGAACTAAGGGTGTTATGGGCGTTAGGTTCGTTGGGACCGTTAGGATCCTTGGGGTCGCTAGCGAGTGGGCTGTGATGGGTGTCTGCCATATTGGAGTGGTCTCTTCAAGGTAGCGGTGATGAGGGGTAGGGGGTAAGGGCTGTTTGTGTGGGTGGGAGAGGACCTAAGCATAAAAGCGTCAAATGGGGGTGCGCCATAAAGCGCACTCTCCACTCTCAGGAGTCCGATCCTCCTTGTTGCCAAGCCCTTCTTTGAAGCCCAAAGAAGCTAAACAAAATAGCGGCTAACAAAAAGGGCACCATCGCAATGGCAATCGCTGCACCCTCACCCAAAGCGCCACCCGAGATCGCTCGTTGAAACGATAGGGTTGCCATTAAATGGGTGTTGTTCAAAGGACCACCGCGTGTGAGGACATAGATCAACTGAAAGTCAGTGAAGGTAAACAGCACAGAAAAAGTCATCACAACCGCGATGATCGGAGTGAGGAGGGGAAAGGTGATGTGTCTGAACTTTTGCCACCCCGTTGCGCCGTCTATGGCGCAGGCCTCGTACAACGAGGGTGATATGGTTTGAAGTCCCGCTAAAAGCGTGATGGCGACAAAGGGTACGCCCCGCCAAATATTGGCGGTGATGGTGGAGAGTCTTGCGTTCCAAGGGTCCCCAAGAAAGTCAATGTAGTGATCAATGAGTCCTAGTTTGAGCAGTGCCCAACTGATGATTGAGAACTGTGCATCAAAGAGCCACCAAAAGGCCAGCGCTGAGAGAGCGGTGGGGACAATGTAGGGGAGCAAAATAACGGATCTGAAAAACGTTTTGAACGGAATTTTTTCGTTCAATAAAATAGCCAACCACAAGCCCAAAAAGAATTTAACAGCGCTTGCAACAACGGTGTAGAAAAGGGTATTGAAGAGCGCCAGCCTTGTAACGGAGTCATCCCAAAGGAAGATGTAGTTCTCAAGTCCAATCCAAGCGCCTGCACGCCCGATTTTTGTGTCCGTAAACCCAAGCCAAACCCCCAGTCCAAGTGGGTAGGTTAGAAATACGATCAGAATAGCAGCCGCAGGCAGCATAAAGAGCATACCAAGCGTATTGCGATTATTTTGTAAATTCTTGAACATGCAGTTCTGTAAGCCTTTAGCGTTTCGTTTAAGCTCAAAATTTTTAGAATTGAAATGCAGTTAAAGTGTGGATGCTTTGCTGCATTTCTGTGGGTTTCATTTCAACAAGAGTGTCCAAGGCTTAGCTTAGATCAACACTCTTGTTTTACGTCTGTTAAACGTTGTAATAGCGCTCTGCGCGTTTTTGCGCGCGCTCTGCGGCTTCCTTGGGCGTTTTGGCGCCAGAGGCCGCTTCGGCAACCATGTTGGGTACGATAAAGTCCGCCAACGCGCCTGCTGATGCATAACCGAGTTTGCCGGCGTAGCCCGCTGGACGTAGGTTTTTAACCGAGTCGCGGTAGGGCATGTTTTTCGGATCAATGGTCCAGACTGAATTGCTCTCATACTCCTTTAGAGGTTGAGAGATGTAGCCACCCGCGCCGAGCAACCAAGGATCGAACTGGTCTTTCTCCATCATGAAGCGGACAAACTCTTTCGCAGCCTTGGGGTACTTGGTGTACTTCATGATCATTTGGTTGAAGAACAGGTGGTACTCGGTTGGAACACCGACTGGGCCAATGGGCATCACGGAGTGATTGATGTCAGCAGCCATCTCTTTGACTTTTGGATCTGTGGAGTTTTTGGCTGCGTAGTAAATGGAGATACCGTTGTTGGTGGCGCTGATTTGACCATCAAGGAAGGCTTTGTTGTTGTTAGGGTCTAGCCAAGAAAGTGTTCCAGGTACAAAGGTTTGATAAAGCTCTTTTGCATACTCAAGTGCTTTGAGAGTCTCAGGGCTGTCGATGACGACGCGGTTATTTTTATCCACGATGGAGCCCCCAAAGGCCCAAATCAACCAGTGCGTCCAGCCGCTGTCACCGGTTGCGTTGCCAAGCGCCAAGCCGCCCGGTGTTCCCTTTTCCTTCAACGCTTTGAACATCTTTAAAAAGCCGTCGGTATCCTTTGGGAAACTATTGAAACCGGCTGCTTTGAGGTGACTCTCACGGTAAACCATGATAGATCCTGTAGCCCCAAGTGGAGTTCCGATCCAGTGCTTGCCGTCGGGTTTCAAGTAGGCCTCACAGGACTTGTACCATCCTCCGTATTTCTTGCCCAAGTACTCACACAGATCCGTCACGTCAAGTAATTTGTCTGGGTACAGATTCGCATCATCATTGGTGCCAAGGATAATGTCGGGACCAGCGCCCGTGTTGGCTGCGACCGCGGCTTTGGGTCTAACGTCCTCCCAGCCCTCGGTGTCAACGCGTACCTCAACTCCTGTTTTCTCGGTAAAGCGTTGGACGTTGTTCATGTAGGCATCCATATCGCCTTGAACAAATCTTTTCCAACGCAGTACTCTGAGTTTTGCACCTTTTTCGACCGTGTTGTTCCACTGCGCAGCAGCGTCTTTCATCCAAAAGAAGGGGGAGGCTGCTCCGACCACTGCTGCTGCGGAG
>CAJAYT010000036.1 GCA_903949285.1 uncultured Burkholderiales bacterium | reverse complement strand
GTAAAAAGACCTGATGTGCCGATATCTGAATAAAGGCTATTTTACTCAGGGGTCAAAACTACTAGTTTTCTGCCAAGCGACCGCCTAACTACTGGCTTAGCAGCATGAGCTGTATTTTTCTTAGTTGCTTTAGAAGTTTGAACGGTATGCATAAAAATTCCAATTAGGAATTAACATCCTAACACTTAGGGTTCGAATCTCAAAGCAACGTGTATGCGCACTACACTTATTATCGGTAAGTGAGTTGTACACCCAAGATAAAACCGCTTTTTCTCAATTTGGGCGCACAAAACCAGCAGATCGGTGAAGTGATGTCACGGATCAATGGGATGAACACCCCCACCCTTAACGGCATCAAATGTGCCATAGTGTAGTTTGGATTAACACTAAAACAGATAGGAGCGTTCACCATGGATATTACAACAATTGGCATCGATTTGGCAAAATTAGTCTTTCAAGTTCACGCAGTAAATGCGCACGGTAAGGTAGTCCTCAAAAAACAACTCAAGCGCAATCAAATGGCTGAATATTTTGTCAATTTGAAGCCTTGCTTGATTGGAATGGAGGCGTGCGGGAGTGCACATCACTGGGCTCGCAAGCTTCAAAGCTATGGGCATACTGTGAAGTTAATGCCTCCTCAGTACGTCAAGCCTTATGTCAAGACCAATAAAAATGATGCTGCAGATGCGGAGGCAATCTGTGAGGCGGTGACCCGCCCCAATATGCACTTTGTGCCAATCAAGACCCTTGAGCAACAAGGAATTTTGACCATTCACCGAATCCGTCAAGGCTATGTAAAAGCGCGTACCGCCCAGGCCAATCAAATTCGCGGTCTGCTTGCTGAGTTTGGGATTGAGATTCCCCTGGGTATTGGATATATAACCAAGCGTGTACCTGAGTTAATTGAAGATGCGAGCAACGACTTGCCAGGCATTGTTCGCATTGAAATACAAGAGTTGCTTGAGCATTTCAAGCATTTAGAGGAACGAGTCAACGATTGTGAAAAGAAGATTGTTTGCTGGCATAGAAAAGACGGGACAAGTAAAAAGCTAGAGGCTATCCCAGGTATTGGTCCTATCACAGCATCTGCACTTGTAGCCTCTATCGGGGATTCGAAGCACTTTAAGAACGGGCGGCAAGTGGCCGCTTGGATAGGTCTGGTACCCAAGCAGCACTCAAGTGGTGGTAAACAGACGTTGCTGGGTATTAGTAAACGCGGGGACAGCTACTTGAGGACTTTACTCATCCATGGGGCCAGGGCGGTGATACATCACTCGGTTGGCAAGATAAAGCCTACTGGCACGCAAAGCTGGGTCAATCAGTTGGCAGCAAGAAAAAACAAGAATATAGCGGCGGTTGCGCTTGCGAATAAGAATGCGAGGATAGTTTGGGCTTTATTGAATCATGACCGTGATTATCAGGACAACCATAAAACGTTACGCGTTGCTGCGTAAGAGAAGTCAGGTTTAACAAGAAGAAGACAGCGGAGTGTGAACTCCAAAGGTTGCACAGGCAATCAAGAAGTGATGGCAAAACAGGTAAGACCGTGATTGGCAAAGCCCGCAATAGGCGAAGCTCCTAGAGAGCACCGGATCGATTGAGGCGCTAATCAGCAAATCCCATCAAGGACAGTGGAACAAAAGCCACAGCAAAGTCCGAATGTACGGGTGCAATCTTTATCTAAATGCCAAAAACAATTGAGAGCTTGGCAAACCGGGGGTGTTCATGTACGCCTAATGGAGCCACCTCGGGATCGCTTAATGGATCCACTTTAGCCCCCAATTCTCGTCTATTTCGGTTCTTATCAACCCCGCCATACTGTTCCTTTTGTATTACAGAGGGGCAGCTATGGCAAACCGGAGAATCGAGAT
>CAJAYT010000035.1 GCA_903949285.1 uncultured Burkholderiales bacterium | reverse complement strand
TGGTATCGGGAGAGACTGCTTCACTGCAGCGCCGAAGGAGCAACCGCCCCGGAAACTCTCAGGCTAAAGGACCGGTATCAATCAAAATTCTGAAGAGTAGTTGATGTGTTCGTCCATCAACTCACCGCAGGAGCAATCAACAACTTGCTTGTTGAGAATCTCTCAGGTCCAAAACAGAAGGGGCGTGTACCTAGCATTTTGCTAGTTCACCTAACCCCTTTGACGTTTTGAGAGACCAATCTATGAAATCAATTGCAATTATTGGTGGTGGCATCACAGGCGTCACTACAGCTTACGCATTGGCCAAGCGAGGATTTAACGTAACACTATTTGAGCGTAACCGTTATGCGGCCATGGAGACGTCGTTTGCGAATGGGGGCCAACTATCTGCATCTAATGCAGAAGTTTGGACTCACTGGTCCACGATACTTAAAGGGCTCAAATGGATTTTAAAAAGTGACGCTCCACTACTTATTAACCCCAAGCCCAGTTGGCATAAGCTTTCTTGGTTCGCCGAATTCATGATGGCAATGCCCAAGTACGAAAAAAATACCGTAGAAACCGCTCGGCTCGCTGTAGCGGCGCGAGAGTATTTATTCAATTGGGCTCGGGATGAGGGGATTGACTTCGATTTAAAAAAGCAAGGAATACTGCACATCTACCGTGATAAAAAAGGGTTTGAGCATGCAGGTTATGTGTCTCAACTCTTAGCCAAGGGTGGATTGCCCCGACAAGCCGTTACACCTGAGGAGATGAAATCAATAGAGCCGACTCTTGCAGGCAAATATTACGGGGGTTATTACACACAAAGTGATTCGACAGGTGACATTCATAAATTCACGACTGGACTCGCAAAAGCTGCGCAACGACTTGGTGTGAGCATTTTGTATGACCAGGACGTTCGGACATTGAAGAGCACTAAAGGTCTTATTCACATCAGCTCTTTTAACCCGCAAACAGCACAAGTCGCCCAAACATTTGACGGTGTCGTTATCTGCGCTGGTGTTGAAAGCCGTAACTTTGCTGCTCAACTGGGGGATAGAGTGAACATCTATCCTGTAAAAGGATATTCAATAACCGTGAATTTGAATGATTCAAACAGCCAGGCAGGCGCACCGAATGTAAGTCTTCTTGACGATGAAACAAAATTGGTAACAAGTAGGCTAGGCATTGACCGCTTTAGGGTCGCAGGCACAGCCGAGTTCAACGGTTACAACAGAGACATCCGAGCAGACCGGATTACACCCATATTAAACTGGGTACACGATTGTTTTCCGAGCATCAACACAAGCTCTGTAGTCCCTTGGGCTGGGCTTCGACCTATGATGCCAGATATGATGCCAAAGGTTGGCGCAGGCAACGCGAGCAATGTCTTTTACAACACTGGGCATGGGCATCTAGGGTGGACTTTGTCGGCTATAACAGCCAACATCATCTCCGACAAAGTTAAACAGGCAATGTCATCTTCGACGTCCGTGCCAGGACTTCAACTGCAAACCTCGTCTTAAGTTGAGAATCAAAGATAGGTTCGCACACAAAGAAAACGATGGCTCAACTCGCTAGATAGAATATCAGGCAAGTTGAGCTATAACCGAGTCGTATTTAAAGACTTACCTTTGCGTGCAGTTCTTCGTCTGATTTTGGTGTTTCACCAACCACATAAGCTTTGGCTGCACTGTACACATACTTAAGAGCTAACATGCCTGCATTATCCCAAAACTCACCCTCTTGGGCTGTAAATTTAAGCAATGCAATGTTTGGGTCAGACTTGCCTTTTGGAAACCATACTTTCCATACCTCCTTCCACATAAGTTCAATCATCGTACGGTCAAGCACAACTGCTAGTTCACCACGGACTGAGGCGTATTTCCTCGAACCTTGAAAGGTAAGCAATGCACAAGGATTGGCGTAGATTTCATCAACCTTAACAGAATTTATATCTGTAACTAAATAAGCGCACATTTCTTCATCTAAGCGTGCAATCGCCATTGGACGAGCATGAATTGATCTGTTTCCCTGAGTTACGAGCATTGCAACATCAAAGTCATTCACTAACTCGTACAGATGATTTTTAGGTTTAGTTTTATCCATTTCGACTGTATCCTTAATATTCAAAAAATAGTAAACATTTCTATTCAATCACTACTTTACAGAAACAATAAAGAATAACAGTGCGCTATCGAACCAAGGATGGGAATTTGAAATTAATCCTGGTTTTGTCTAGGCTGATCGAAGATAAGATCAAAAATCCAAGTAAAAACGAATGTTCCAATCAAGAAAAATACTGTTACGGCTATATCCATAACAAATGCTTTTACATAAGTGATTTCAAACCACCAAGCAAAGAGTACAGTAAAAATGATTAGAAGTGGTATTTCAAAGCCAAGAGCGTGACAGACTCGTCTGAGTAAAGTTCTGTGTACTGAGAGTTGTTTGAACTCCCATAATTCAAACCAATGGTTAAATAGCCAACTCCACAAAACAGCCACTACTGATCCCGTAACCGCCATAACACTTGAGTGAGCAATGCTTTGATCTGAAAGAGCTGAAAGTCCTAAGCTTGAAATACCTATAGCTAATGTCTCAGAAATGACTAAATACAGCACTCGTCTTCTCCATCCTTGAAGGGAGAAGAGAATGGGTTTCTTTGTATGCAAATTATTCTCTATTTAAAAGAATGCACGAGCGATATCATAAAACTTGTTAGATTCAAAGGAATGAATTCAGGGAGTTTTTTATCGGCTTGATACTCATTGATTAAAAGGCGAGCGAGGTTTTGTTCATCTGAATTAAAAATATACATAGAGATTAAATCAGAATCCATACGAGAGTCATCCCAGGCGATACAGTCCACATGCGGATCTATGGATTCTTCATCGTAATCATCACTCAAATTTGCAAAGCCCTGTGAATCTCTCCAAGTAAATCGTGTCAGAAAAGTACAGAGTTGCAAATTGGAAGGTATGTAAATATCATAATC
>CAJAYT010000034.1 GCA_903949285.1 uncultured Burkholderiales bacterium | reverse complement strand
AGGAAGGCTCTGGCCTTGCGCGTAAGCGTAAGACGAAACCAGCCTCTGTGAAGCAGGAACTCACCGAGGCGACTAGGCGTGAGGTAACTCATGTTTAGCGCGGTAGGAATCCCCTGCCTTTAGGCAGGGGAGGATGTCAAATTCCATTTAATCAAGTCGGTGCCGTTTATGATACCGCAAGGGCTAAAGCGAAGGCTGAACTTAAGATGATGGCTGATATTTCTGCCGGTACATACGACGATACCTGGGTTGACGCCATTCTCAATAGATTGGGATGCCAGACCGAACAATGATCTAGCGCGGATAAACCACTGCCTTTTATGTTTTCGCCTTTGGTTTATAACTTTGTTAACCTTGCTAACTTTAGTTAATGCTTTATTTTGGTGCTAATTGCCTTTGTAATCTAAGCTGATTTAAAACATTGCACCAAAATAAACACCTGAAATTAAGCAATAATTGAACTATTGAAAATCTTTTTTTTCACTGCTCCTGAGAATAGTTTAATTTAGATCAAGGATATCAACTTAAATGAACATCAATATAACGCGTTTAATAAAAGGGGTAATTCCCTTTGTGCTTTACAGTTTTTTGGGGATTATTTCCCAATTTGTAACGTCTAACGTTTATGCACAAAATGCTTTGGATACTATTCAAAAGACGAAGACTATCAAAATTGCAATTCCAACCGATTATCCGCCCTATGGGTTCGTTGGAGTAGACCTTCAACCGCAAGGTTTGGATGTTGAAATGGCTCAATTGATAGGGCAGAAATTGGGCGCAAAAGTTGAACTGATTCCAGTATCCAGTCCTAATAGAGTGCCCTATTTACAAACCAAAAAGGTTGATCTTGTCATCTCTACGCTTGGTAAGAATGCTGAGCGTGAGAAGGTTATTGACTTTACGCATGCTTACGCACCCTATTACCAAGCTGTTTTTGGTCCAAAGAGTCTTAGTATAAAAACATTTAACGACTTGGCTGGTAAAACCATATCCGCTACAAGGGGTTCACTGGAAGATACTGAGCTCACGAAGCTTGCTCCAGCGGCTGCTCAGATTAAACGCTTTGAGGACAGTAGCTCTACTATTGCTGCATATGTAGCGGGTCAAGTTCAACTGGTTGCAACAGGAGCTTCTGTTGCGACGGCTATGATTCAAAAGAACCCGCAACTGGGGGCTGAGTTTAAGTTACTGATTAAAGATTCTCCCTGCTTTATTGGAGTTGCAAAAGGAGAAGATGCCCTTAGAGTTAAAGTAAATGAAGTGATAGTTGCTGCGCACAAGGCGGGAGATTTGGAGCGACTGTCTCAGAAATGGCTAGCCCGCACAACAGGCGATCTCCCAGAGTGATGCATTTACTGGAACTGGTGAATTCGTTGAGTGTGCGTTGGGGTGGGCACTGAGACTAAGGGCGTTAGGGGTAAAGGAACTTGGATATGACAGTTGAACTCGATTTCTGGGTTGTCATTAAAGAATGGCCCCTCTTGCTCACAGGTGTAGCGTGGACTCTTGGGTTAACGTTTGTAAGTGCCTGCGTGGGTACCCTCTCGGGTTTGGGGTTGGCCTGGGTGCGACTGCAAAATTGGCAGATGCCGAGTCGTATTATTCATATTTATGTCGAGCTGATTCGAAACACCCCTTTCATCGTTCAACTTTTCTTTATCTTCTTTGGCTTGCCACAACTGGGTTTTAGATTAAGCGCAGAGACGTCTTCTGTACTTGCTATGGTAATTAACCTGAGCGCCTACTCCACAGAGATTATCAGGTCCGGGGTAGAGGCTACTGCGCCCGGACAGATTCAAGCCGGCAGGAGTCTGGGATTTTCAGAATTTCAGGTTTTTAAACACGTTATCTTGCCCCCCGCTCTATTTAGGGTTTGGCCCGCGCTGGTTGCTCAAATCATCATTGTGATGTTGGGCTCAGCCGTGTGCGGTCAAATCTCAACAGAGGAACTTTCTTATTCTGCAAATTTAATACAGAGTAGAAACTTTCGAGCATTCGAGGCATTTATAGTTGCTGCCGCCATTTATTTGAGTTTAGCCATTGTGATGAGGTGGTGTTTAAACCGCTTGGGTAAAAATCTCATTTTTAAGGGATTGTCGCAAAATGGTTGAGTTTGCTTTTTGGGATATTTTTCGCAACCTACTTTTAGCTACTCGCTGGACTTTGGTGCTCTCGCTCATTGCCTTAACTGGAGGTGCAGCTCTAGCCTTTATCGTGCTGGTGCTCAGACTGGTTAACTATAAATCAACGAATTTATTGATCTCCGTCTATGTGGAGATATTTCAGGGTACCCCCCTTTTGATGCAACTCTTTCTCTTTTACTTTGGACTAGCACTGCTGGGTGTGGAGACTTCAGTTTGGTGGTCCGCAGCCGCTGCACTTATCTTCTATACCGCGGCTTACTTGACGGAGATTTGGACGGGTTGTGTTCGCTCGGTCCCAAAGGGGCAATGGTTTGCGGCTCAAAGCCTTGGACTTGACTTTACACAACAGTTAAAGTGGATCATATTTCCACAGGTTTACCGCTTGGGTGTGGCGCCCACTGTTGGCTTTTTGGTTCAAGTTATCAAGGCAACTGCTCTGACATCGGTCATCGGCTTTATTGAGCTCACCAAAGCTGCCACCATGATCTCTAATGTTACGTTTAAACCCTTTCTAGTTTATTCTTGCGTGGCTTTGATTTATTTTGTAATCTGCTCGCCCTTGTCATGGTTGGCAAAGAGGCTAGAGCTGCGCCTCGCCCAGGTATAGCTACTACTCGTCCTTAGTAAAATCTACTTGAAGCGATATCCTCAAAGCTTCTTATCTCTACTTGTATTCCCTATACCCATTTGCTGGATTGCACGCTACTTAGCGTCCTTTTTTCGACTAAGTCGACTTAGAATGGAGTCTAGTTTTAGGTTTCTAATTAAATGGAATTTGGTATGAATCAAGGCAAGTTAAACATCGCGTCATTAAAAGGTAAGGTCTCCCCTGAGGAGTGGAGGGCGAGGGTTGATTTAGCAGCCTGTTATCGACTTATTGCCCATTACGAGATGTCGGATATGATGGCCAATCACATTACGCTGAGAGTACCGGGTGAGGAGCACTCATTTTTAACAAACCCCTACGGAATGATGTATGAGGAGATGTCCGCCTCATGTTTGATAAAAATTACACATGATGGGGAGGTTTTATACAAACCAGATTTTGGTGAACTCAATTACGGGTTTAACAAACCTGGGTATATCCTTCACTCCGCAGTTCATAAAGCTAGGCCTGAAGTGGCTGCAGTGATCCATACCCATACTGCGGCCGGTATGGCTGTTTCTTCACTTAAATGTGGTTTGTTGCCCCTCAATCAAACTTCCATGCGTTTTTTAAAAATCGCATACCATGACTACATGGGTGTGGTCTTAGATATGGCTGAACAAGAGGTTTTGGTCAAGCACCTCGGAAATTCTGAGGCACTTATACTGCGAAATCACGGCTTACTGACTGTTGGCAGGACGATAGGTGAGGCCTTTAATTGGATGCACAGGCTCGAGCTCTCTTGTCGAGCGCAGCTTGCTGCTATGGCTTGCAACACGCCTTTGCAAGAGGTTCCTCAAAGCGTTTTAGATGAGACATACATGAACTATCAGCCACAAACCAGACGACCTTACGGCGTTATGGAGTGGCCTGGATTACTGCGCATGTTAGACCGTATTGACCCAAGTTTCAGAGAATAAGGAGATCAAATGAAATTAGTATCCAAATCAATAGTTTCTTTGTCAAAGCAAGTAATCTTTTTTCTTTTTCTTGCTGTTTCACTAGGTAACGCTGCATTTGCACAGACTTATCCCTCCAAGCCCATAACATTGGTGGTGCCGTTTGCGCCTGGTGGTAATGTGGATATAGTGGGAAGGGCGCTTGCTCAGTCACTAACAACGGTGCTTGGACAATCGGTGGTAGTCGATAACAAAGTGGGCGCAGGGGGATCCATCGCTGCAAGTTACGTTGCTAACGCCCCTGGCGATGGGTATACACTTTTAGTGGGTACAACGAATACGGTGAGTGTTCTGCCATTTATGATGAAAACACAGCCTTATAAACTAAGTAATTTTCAACCTATATCCTTGGTCGCTACTTCTCCGCTGTTGATTGCAGTTCGAGCAGAAAATAAACGTTTTCCTGATCTAAAGGCTTTATTGGACGCAGCCAAAAAAGAGCCTGAGTCGATATCCATAGGGCACTCAGGGCAGGGGACTTCAAACCACCTGTCTATCTTGAGGATTGAGGATGTTGCTCACCTGAGCTTTAATATTATTCCCTACAAAGGATCAACACCTGCTTTAACCGATTTGATGGGAGGACAGCTTGAAGTCATTCTTGATCAGATCACCAGCTCAAAGTCGTTCATTGATGCAGGTAAGCTGCGTGTCTTGGCTGTTTTGTCAAACGAGCGTGACCCCAACTTGCCCGGTGTTCCAACCTTCAAGGAAGTAACCAAGCTTGATTTGCAAGCCAGCACCACGACGGGCCTTTTGGCTCCAGCGGGTACACCGGCCCCCGTAGTCAGTGCTATCAACGCAGCTGTGTTGAAGGCGGTAAGTGATCCTGCGTTCAAAGCAAGGCTAAGTGCAGTGGGCAGCTCCGCCAAGGGCTCCAGTACGCGTGAGTGGTTTGACATGCTTGAGGCTGAGGCGCAAAACTCTAAGCGACTCCTGGAGACCGGTAAATTAAAGCCTGAGTAGGTTATGCTGAAAAATACAACGGCTTTAGCAAAGATAGGTTAAGTTTGCCGTATTGCAAATTAAAGCTTAACCCAAAACCGAATATTAACTAAAAGAAATAACGATGTCCCAAGTATGTTTGCCCGCTGAGAGGAGCTATTCACCCATACATATTCAAATCCCAAGTGGAGCTTGTGATAGTCACGTGCACGTTTTCGGTCCATTTGCAAAGTATCCCCTGAGCTCAGAGAGAAGCTATACACCGGGTGAGTACAGTGCAGGTGACTTTCTAGCTCACTTGAATCAAATCGGATTTTCTAAAGGCGTTTTGGTCACAGCAAGCGTTTGCGGTACCAATAACGGAGCCATTTTGCAGGCTCTGCGTGAATACCCCGAACACTTTAGAGGTGTTGTGGTCCCTGAGCCTAGTGTGAGTGATGCCGAGTTGGATCATTGGCACGAACTGGGTGTGCGTGGGGCTCGGTTTAATTTACTAAAAATAAATGGACAATCTCTTTACAAAAACGGTGTTGGCTTAGAGGTATTGAAATCATTAGCGCCTAAGATGCGTGAGCGGGGATGGCATGCGCAGATCTGGATCCATGCGCCTGATCTGTGTGAGCTGGGAGCAGAGCTAGTGGCCCTGGGAATCCCGCTCGTTATTGATCATATGGGGAGAATGAACACTTCGCACGGTCTTCAAAATCCTGGGTTTCAGTATTTATGTGAACTCCTTAAAGAGGGGCTGGCATGGGTGAAAATTTCAGGGGCCGACCGAATCGGGACCAAAGCTGAACAGTATTTAGATGTTGATCCCTTTGCGATGGCTCTGCTAGAGTCCAATATTCAACGGGTGGTTTGGGGAAGTGACTGGCCCCACATCAACTACTTTGATCCAACCCTTTTGCCCAATGATGGAGATCTTTTGAATTTACTGGGTCGGTGGTTACCTATTCAATCCGATTTGGAGCAAGTTTTAGTTAAAAATCCCAAGCTCCTTTACGGGTTTTAGAGTCAATGGTTTGCAAAGCAAAAACCAGATGATTAAGATTTTAGTTTCTGACACCGCTTACGCTCAATTGATGAGTGCGCATACGGCGTTCTCCCCATGGGTTCATCAAACACATTTTGAGTTCATTCCGGTCAGTAAAGTACAAGTCGGTGAGGATATACACGTTGGATTTATATCTCGAGACGTAACCGGTAAATCAACTAAGTCAGAGACCTTACCTGATACAAAGGCTTTTTACGATCGTTTGCTGAACTCCAAGTGTTTGAAGTGGGTTCACATCCACTCCGCTGGGGCGGATAGACCTATTTACAAAGCGCTCACTCAAGGAGGGGCTTCTCTTACTACTTCCTTTGGAGCTAACGCAAAGATCGTGGCGCAGACTGCACTTGCAGCAGTTCTTGCTTTGAACCGAAACTTACTCCCCCTAGCCCAAGCGCAAAGGGCGCATCAGTGGACACCTTTGGTCGGCTCATCAATCAAGACCCTGGATTTGGAGGGGCAACGTGCTTTGATTGTTGGTAGAGGACCTGTTGGAGTTGCGATTACAAACTATTTAAATGCAGTAGGTATGCACTGTGAACAGATCCGGTTTCGAGAGATCCAGGATCCTCCGCTCCTTAGTACGGAGGGTGTTCAAAGCATTAGCAATGAAATTGCGACACATCACTACACGCAGATCGAAGAGGTTTTGCCCAGTGTTCAGTGGTTGATTCTGGCTTGCCCTTTAACACCTCAGTCTAAGCATTTAATTGACATTCATAAATTGAGTCTTTTGCCCCGCGGTGCTCATGTGATCAATGTTGCGAGGGGAGAGGTTATGGTGGAGTCCGATTTAGTGCTTGCTTTACAAAGTGGACATTTAGGCGGAGCGTATTTGGATGTGTTTGAAGTAGAACCACTACCCAAAACCTCACCTTTGTGGGATATGAATAATGTGATTGTTACCCCTCACTCAGCGGGACACTCACAAGGCAATGAGGGCAGAGTTCAGGAACAGTTTTTGAATAACCTAGTTCGCTTTTTAGCAAGCGAGCCCTTGATGCATCTGGCTTTGATCTAGCGTGATCGCTGGGGATGCATCTCTTAACTAGTGAAGATATACTACCGATTCATTATGATTTGAGAGAAAATCCGCACCTAAAAACGCCTTTAGCAATAAGTGCTGTTTATTTTGATTTCAGGAGCCTAAAGAGGGTTTGAATGGAGTTTGGTTTTCTAAATTAACATTGCATAAGAGACGATTATTTCTAAATTCATCGAAAAATTAGGCCTCATGGCTGTCCCCCTCATCGTTGCAACGTCCTTCTTTATGGAGAACCTAGACGGGACTATTATTGCGACAGCACTGCCTCAAATCGCTGATTCTTTGGGGGTTAATGCAGTAGATATGAGTGCGGGTTTGACCGCTTATCTGGTCACGATCGCTATTTTTATTCCGGTGAGTGGTTGGGTTGCAGATCGGTTTGGAGCGCAGTTGGTTTTTGGCTCAGCAATAGCTGTGTTTACGCTCTCATCCATACTCTGCGGATTTTGTACAAGCTATCAGCAATTTATTATTGCTCGTATGCTCCAAGGGCTTGGTGGAGCGTTGATGGTCCCTGTGGGCAGACTCGTTGTGCTGAGGACCACGCCTAAGCATGAACTTTTGAAAACTGTTGCCTTTATTACCTGGCCCGGTTTGGTAGCGCCCATCGTTGGGCCCCCTTTGGGTGGCTTCATTACGACGTATTTCACATGGCGTTGGATATTTTTTCTAAACGTACCGCTTGGACTAATAGGACTTTACTGCGTGAGACGGTTTATCCAAAATCAAATGGCAGATCATAAAAGACCTCTTGATTGGATAGGCTTTATTTTGATTGGGGGATGCCTGGCCTGCATGCTTGTGGGACTCGAGAAAATAGGGCAGGAGCAAATCAATGCTGAGTCTTTCGGGTACTGTGTTGTCAGCTTGGTACTTGGCGTCTTATCGTATGTGCACTGCATGCGCACGAAGTACCCGCTGCTTGACTTCTCGATACTGAGAATTCAGACGTTTTCAACCACTTTTTTTTACGGCTCCATGAACCGTGCGTTGGTGGGGGTGACCCCTTTTCTTGCTCCTCTAATGTTTCAGGTTGCATTTGGTTATTCCTCTTTTGTGTCAGGTCTGCTTTTCTTAGGGGCAGCACTGGGCAATTTAGGACTCAAACCCATGACATCTTCCATTTTGAGACGATTTGGATTTCGCAATGTCTTGATCTATAACGGATTAATCTGCGCCACTGCGGCAGGACTATGTGCTTGTTTGACCTCAGAAGCCAGTGTTTGGGTGATCACTTTAGTGATGCTCATCTACGGACTAAGTCGCTCGATGCAGTTCACATGCTTTCAGGTATTGGCATTCGTGGATGTACCCGAAGATAAGATGAGTGCTGCGAACACACTTTTTAGTACCGTCTCACAACTTTGTTTTGGTGTGGGTATTGCGTTGGGTGCATTGGTGGTGCATACCGCCATGTTCTTTGGTGATCATCCGATCGCCACAAAATCTGATTTCTCGATTGCATTTTCAACTGTTGGGCTTGCCATCTTCGTGTTCTTGATTGGATATATAAGACTCAAACCCGATGCGGGTGCGCACGTTAGTTTGCACGGCAAATCTTGATCGCTTTTGAGGATCTTGTCAATTCGGCGTAACTATCACGACTACTTCTTAGTTGCCTTGTAAAATAAAATTAAAGAAAAAAATCACACATACAAACCAAATGATCAAGGTATTGAATAAGCATGACTAAAACGATATTAACTTGCGCTGTGACCGGTAATTTAACCAAACCGGAGATGACTCCGTATTTGCCTATCACCCCCCAACAAATCGCTGATTCATGTCTCGGTGCTGCGGACGCGGGCGCAGCTGTGGTGCATATCCATGTGCGCGACCCTTTAACGGGTAAGCCCTCGATGGAACTTGATCATTACGCTGAGGTCATGCACCTCATCAAGGCAAGAAATAAGGAATTGGTTATCAACCTTACGACAGGTCCTGGAGGGCGCTTTGTCCCCTCAGAGGATGATCCTAAGGTCTATGCACCGGGTACTACGCTTTGTCATCCTTTAAAGCGTGTTGAACATATTGTTAAGTTAAAACCGGATATTTCTACGCTCGATCTCAATACCATGAACTCAGGTCCCGATGTTGTGATCAATACCCCTAATAATGTGAGAAAGATGGCCAAAGTCATTCGAGATGCGGGGGTCTTACCTGAGATTGAAATTTTTGATACCGGCGATTTAAATTTAGCCAAAGATTTGATGAAAGAAGGTGTGCTTGAGGGGCCTGGACTGTTTACGTTTGTAATGGGCGTTAAATACGGTCTCAATACGGATCCAGCAACTCTTTTGTACTTGCGTGATCAATTGCCACGCGGAGCAAATTGGGCTGCATTTGGAATTGCGAAAGCTGAATTTCCAATCGTTGCGCAGGCTTGGCTTTACGGTGGAAATGTGAGGGTTGGGATGGAGGACAACATTTACCTTGAAAAGGGTGTCCTTTGCGAAACCAACGCTCAGCTGGTTGAGCGAGCCCACCGGATCGTTAAAGACTTGGGGGGCGAGCTTGCGAGTTCAAATGAAGCCAGGCAGCTGCTTGGCTTGTCCAAATAGTAGACAATAGCTCATCAACCTTTAGAGAGCAAGTAATCTAAGTTTTACTTGGTTTGCGCCGTTTTGAGTACGCAAAATAGAACAGCAGGAATACTCACAAAGGGTGGGTAAATTAATCCTAGCGCCAACCACTCTCCAAAGGAGTCACCGTGTTTGTTTGCATACCATGCACAAAATGCGCCGGACATAGCGGTCAAGACCATGTAAGTAATGAGTTCCATTGTTTTTCCTAAGACGATTGATTGAAATCTTGGAATTCAACTTAAGTCTTGTACCGAAAAACTTTGAATTAAATTGCAAAAAACGCGCGGATATATTTTTTAAAAACAATATATAAAAGCGTGTTGGATGGTACTCTCTTTTAAGTATTCAATTAGAGTACTAACCCTATGAAAGCACTCATTGTTTTGTAAAGATTCACTAGAGCATACGCGCTGCATCTGCGTGTCTAATGAATCATGCTGCAATCTAGTGCCTCTGAAGTGTGGAGCATCGGCCTGTTGGTTGTTAATCTATTGGTTGTGGTGTTGAGCTCAAAGCGGTTCAAAAAAGGAAGTGCCATAAATTCAAAACGGATCAGATCGTACTTTACATAGTAAATAGAAACCAAGTTGTAGGGTTTAACTCCCAAGTCGCTCCCGTCCTTTTTAGAGCCTACAAAAACCCAACCATCATAGAAGAGGAAAACGTTTTTACCGCACTGCCAAAGATGGCCGATCCCCTTTCCCTCCTTGATGATTTTTTGAAACTTGTCTTTGTTAGCGTCAGTGATCAGTGTGTAGGCCGTCCTATCGACTTCATGTGCGTCGTAGTATTGACTGAGCTCTTGGGCAAATACTTGTGTTCCGTGTGCAATCAAACCCACAAGTATCAGCCCAATCACGGACGAAACTTTTGGGGCTATGCACATGTAGCTTGTAACTTCTATGAACTGAAGTTTAGACGGTCTACCTTAACCCGCTCGTACGCTAGCAACGCCAAAGAAATAATCAGGCATACCCAGTACCAGGCTCGGAAATATGCATAAAAGAAGCACTGCAAACATAATGAGAAATACAAAAGGCAGTGTTCCCCAAACCACATCCTTGAGCGGGATGTCAGGGGCGATGTTGTTGATGACAAAAATATTCAAACCAACGGGTGGGTGAATCAGTCCCATCTCCATAATGACCGACATTACAACGCCGAACCAAATCAGATCAAATCCTTGTGCTCTGAGGGGTGGCAATATGATGGGAGCAGTCATTAAGATGATACTAACGGGGGGTAGGAAAAATCCCAGCACAACAACCAAGGAAGATACAGCTAAGAAAAGGGTCCATTTGGACAGATGAAGATCCACAATCCATTCGGCCGCACTTTGGCTAATGTGCAGGTAACTCATCACATAAGAGTAAAGCAGGGACATACCAATGATCATCATCAGCATGGTGGATTCCGAGAGCGTGCTTTTGAAAATCGGTTTGAGGTCTGAGAATTTGTAAGCGCCGTAAACGACTGCGATCAAGACAAGGGCCAAAATAGCCCCAAGCCCCGCAGTTTCCGAGGGCGTAGCAAAGCCGCCGTAAAGGGCGAGCATAACGCCCAGCAAAAGCGTTAAAAATGGCAACACCTTGGGTAGGGCTGCAAACTTCTCTTTGAGGGTGTAATTGTCTACTTGAAGAATACGCGCCCGCTCGCCGCCCTGATCAGCCACTCGTTGGGCCTGTCCAACCTCTTGGCGATACTTGAACATGCCGTATAAGGCAAAGAGGACAACGAGTAATAAACCAGGAATAATACCGGCCAAGAAAAGCCGTCCAAGGGACTGCTCAGCAGCTACAGCAAATAAGATCAGCGTAATAGAGGGGGGGAGCAAAATACCGAGTGTTCCTCCCGCGGCCACAAGACCTGCGCAAAGTCTGGCTGAATAGCCCCTTTGTCTCATCTCAGGTATGGCAGAGCTGCCAATTGCTGAACAGGTGGCTGCGCTAGAGCCTGCCATCGCCGCGAAAAGACCGCATGCAATCGTCACAGCTATACCCAGTCCACCCGGAACTTTAGACAGCCAGATGTGCAGCGCGGAATACAGGTCTTTACCTGCGCGGGATTTGCCTATGGCCGCGCCTTTAAGAATAAACAGAGGTATTGTTAAAAGGGTAATGCTGGCCATTTCTTCGTAAACATTTTGAGCAACCGTATCTAAGGATGCGTGCGGCATGAAGAAATACATGAAGACTGAGGCTACTGAGCCTAGCGCAAATGCGATGGGCATGCCCGAGAATAAAACGGTGATCGTTGCTAAACCAAATAGCAATCCAATTTGTAGCGTTGTCATATTAGAGGGTGCTCCCCAAAGATGAGTGAGCAGTGATCCAGTGGTTGAGAGCCAATAAAACTTGTACAAGCAACACGAGAGCTAGCAAAGATGTGCCAACCGCCATACAGCTGTAAGGAATCCAAAGGGGAGCTCCAAACGCGGATCCAGAGATCTGGTGATCCTCAATGGCCTCCAAAAGGAGGGTCCATGATTTCCATGTAAAGAAGGCGCAAAACAAAAAAGACAACACATCACTGAGAACGCGCCTTGCGCGGTCAACGCGTGGGCTCAAAACAGCGGCCAAAGCTTGGATTCCAATGTGTCCCCTTGAGTGCTGCACCCAAGCACAGGACATGAAGGTGGCGCCGACCAACAAAAAGATGGTGACCTCATCTTGCCAATCACTTGGGATTTTAAAGAGGTATCTTGCTGTAGCCTCCCAAGAGAGTATGCCTCCAGCGATTGCAATCGCTATAGTGCTTATAAGTACTATTAATTTGTTGAGCGCAGCGATTAAAGATTCAAGTACTTTTAGCATGACATGATTAGGACAATTTTGATCAGTAGTTGACGGACAAGGGAGTTTAAAGACCCTAGCGTGCGCCTAGAAGAGCTCAGGGCGCAGTCTACTGGTTCGTTTAGTGAGAACTAAAGAAATTAACTTTAGCGATTAACTGACCGCTTGAGCCAGTTTGAGGAATCGATCACATTCTGGACTTCTGTTGGAGAAATCTGCCCATGCAGTTTCCTGAGCAATTTTTTTCCATTTGGCAATAATGGCGTCATCCATGTCAAATACTTTTGCCCCAGTTCCTTTGTAAACGGTTGCAACTTCCTTATCGTCAGCCTTTGCCATGGTTGTTGCAAAGCTCTCTAGCTCCAAGCCTACATCATCAATGGCCTTTTGTTGAGAAGGGCTGAGGGCGTCATAGACCCCTTTGGACATGAGGAGTGGCTCAAACATGTACCAAAAGCTTTTTCCACGCCCGCTGGTTAATGCTTTTGAGATCTCCTCAAGCCTAAAGGAGATGAGACTGGTGGAAGACGTTACTGCAGCGTCAAGGGAGCCAGTTTGCATGGCAGGATAGATCTCGTTAGAGGGAACGCTGGAGATAATTCCACCGGCCCCTTTGAGCATCAGATCCATTTCGCGACTGCCCCCGCGAATTTTCAGACCTTTCACATCATCTGGATTAACAATCGGCATAGAGCGACTGACAACTCCGCCGGCTTGCCAAATCCAGGTAACGATCTTTACGCCCTTGGCTTCTAAGAGTTTGGTGAGCTCGCGTCCGATTTCAGCCTTCTTCCATGCAAAACCCTGCTCATAAGAAGTCACCATGCAGGGCATCAGCCCAATGTTGACCTCTTGCACCTCGCCACCAGCGTAGGCGAGAGGGTAAAGCGTTAGATCTAAGGCAGATTTGCGAAGTGCAGAGAACTGAGCGACAGTTTTCATGAGGGAGGACCCAGGATAGATCTCAAACTTTAGTTCACCCTTGGTTCGTTTCTCAACTTCTTGGGCGAATTTACGGGTCAAGCGGTCCCTAAAGTCGCCCTTATCAATCGTTCCGCCAGGGAACTGATGAGAGATCTTTAGTGTTTTAGGATCGGCGGCGTAAGCGGCCATTTCGGGTGAGAAAAGTAGGCCTGCTGAAGTGGCTCCGGCCACTGACTTAAGTAGAGTTCTGCGATTGATCATGTTTAAATCTCGTTTCGTCAACACTGAGCTGACCTAACACAAAAGCGGTATTGTATTCTAGGAGAACTTGCGCTAAGAGGGGCGCCAGATGCAAAGAACTTTACCCTTGTTAGCGATGGGGTTATGTCAGTTAAAACCCTTTATTCATAAGGGGGATTAATAGCGACCTTAGGTCGTTGTGATCTATTTCATGCATCAGTCTGAGCAGGTCACCAAGTTCTCCGTTTGGAAACCCCTCCCTTGCAAACCAAGCCAAGTAGTTGCCAGGCAATTCGCACAAAAGCCGGTCCTTGTATTTGCCGTAAGGCATGCGGTGAGTGACGAGTTTGAGGAGGGACTCAGGGGTCATAGGCCACGTAGAAATTTAATAGTTGAAGGAGGCGAGGTCTGTCAATTCAATTCAAGTCAATTCAAAAAAGCTAACCTGAAATGCTCCTGAGGGAAATTAGATGCTATTTGGGTTCTAGACCATGGGCTTTGATGTCAGCAAAACCATCTGCAGACTTGAGCCAAGAAATCAAATCTTGCACGCTGGGTTTTACAGGGCTTGAGGTAGGAACTGAAAAACTGAACGTCGTTACATACTGAATCTCAGCGGGCAAGGGGCCTGCGAAGTCGATTTCGGGGACAGACAAAATTTCTGGGATTTGTTGGAAACCCATCGCCACCTCACCGCGTTTTACGGCGTTGCCCACCGGTTCGCCTTGAATAATTTTAGTTTTGGGCTTAAGTTGCTCTGATATCCCCATTTGCTCAAAAAGAGCTGCCAAGTAAACTCCGCTAGGTCCAGTTGAGTACGCTAGCGAATGAGTACTTAAGAGCATGTTTTTGAGGTCTTGAGTGGTGCGAATGATGGGGTGATTAACCCCTTTGCGAACCCCGATTCCAATACCTGAGCTCACGTAGTCAATTTTGCTCTCAGCCCTAAGCTTGCCTTGGTTGATCAAGGCGTCTACGCTTTTGCCATCCATAATGACCAAGTCTGGAGACTCATTAGATTGGATTTTCTTGATAATCTCCACTGTAGGGAGCCAAGTTGTTTTGACGGTATTGCCACTTCTCTCAAACTGCGCGACCCTGTTCAGGTAGGGCTCTTTGAAAGCGACAGAGGACATGACTTGAATGACATCAGCTTGTGCCGCGAACGATAAAGCTGTCATGGCGTAAAGCGTTGTAAGTGTTTTGCCAAAGTTGTTGGTAAACACTTTGAGGATGACAGTTGCGCAGTAGTCTGAGCTTTGATTGTTATATGAATTTTCATAGGCCATTGAATAAGTATCCATTGAGCGGCACAGAGCTGACTAGTTTTTGAGTTGCGTAGCTATTCGTCGAACTATCTTAGGCGGATCCGGGTCGATGTGGAATCTTGAGCGTTCCTCTTGCAAATGCAAATCTGCCGCCGTGAAACGATCAAATCGCCTCAGATAATCGGCCCACGTCTCGTAGACGTAGTACTCAATGACTTGTCCCGGGTGCTCAGCGTCTGAGAAAAGACTCCAAGAGAGTGCGCCTTGTTTGATTCGGGCCACTTTGGTTAATTTCATGATCTTTTTAAAATCTTCTAAGGTATCTGGATCGATGTGATACTCGATAGATATCATGACAGGTCCCTCAAAGTGATCAATGTGCTTGGAGGGCTTGGGGCGTTCAATTGGGCAGACGGGGGAGAGGTCCTCGTCGTCTTGCCCAGATATGACTAGGCGGACAATGAAGAACATAGTCAGCAGGCCAAATAATGCTGCAACCTCGATACTGGTGACTACGTCTGTGTGCTCAGCGATCTTCCCCCAAAAAGCAGCCCCCAATGCGCTACCGCCCATGAGGCTCATCTGGTAAAAAGACATTGCCCGCGCTCTAATCCAACTGGGCAAGGAGAACTGAGCGGTAACCGTGAGTGAATTAGCTACAGTAAACCAAGACGCACCGAACACGATCATAAGCGGTACCGCCTCCCAAAGCGTTGGTACGACCACAACACAAATTGAACTCAGGCACAAAACGACGATGCCGTAATTTGCCAGTTGATTGTTATTGAAACTATCCCTAAAACGAGGAAGCTGCGATCCGGCAACGATTGCGCCCAGTCCAAGTGAGGACATCAAAAGGGTGAATGTGTTGGCGTTGCCGTGAAAATGAGATTTTGCGAGTAAGGGCAAAAGTGCAATGACACAAGAGGCTTGGAAATAAAAGAGAAAGGCTCTAACCAATATATAACGAATTTTTGTAGATTGACCTACATATTGAATCCCCAGGCGCATCGCTCCAAAAAAGCGCTCTCCAGGCAATGCGGATTCAAAATGCTGATATTTCCACTGCAGGACCACATAGGTTGAGACCAGGCATAAAACCATGTTCAAAGCGAATACGTATTGGCTACCCATGCTAGCGATCAGTATCCCTGCTATCAAGGGACCAATGATCCTGGACGCATTCATCGCTAACCCGTTTAATGTAAGAGCAGGAGCGAGATGCTCGCGGTTTACGAGGTCGGGAACAATGACTGCAAATACAGGCCAGCGCATGGCAAGCCCAATTCCGTTCATGAATGTAAAGAACAAAAGAAGTTCAGCGTTCAGGAGGTTAAAAACCATTAAAAGTGTCAGTATGGTTGCATTGGCTGCAAGCCACAGTTGGGTCAGGACAAAGTACTTCTTGCGGTTCAAAATATCTGCCAATGCTCCGCTTGGAACTCCCAGTAAGAGGACCGGTAAATTGGACGCCGTTTGAACCAACGCGATCAGTAAGGGGGAGTCGGTCAAGGAAGTCATCATCCACGCCGCAGCAACATCGTTCATCCACATACAGATGTTGGCAATTAGCCAAACCATCCAAAGGGTTCGAAAAACCTTGAACTTCAAAGGGGACAGCCAGTAGGGGAGCGTGTTTAGATTGACTGAAAACAAGGACATATGTAGTTTGGCAAGGCTGTGTAGCCTAGAAATATACTCCTATTATCGGTCAACGCCTTGCCAAGGCTTGTGGGTAGCCGTTACCCCTTGGCCACGCCCACCGATGCCAGGGCTTTTGGATGAATCCGGGGGGGAGCCCTGTGTTTTAATAAGTTAGCGATTAAATAACAGCCAGACTTGTCTTAGCACGAGGAGGTGGAAACAATCTGTCCAAGGTAGCCAGTGTCTGTGGGCTCAAACTTAGGTCCTTGCTGGCCCAGTTTTCCTCAATTCTAGATTTGGAAACTGATTTTGGGATTGCAACCGTATTTGGGTGCCTAACCGTCCACGCTAAGGCTAGTTGTGCTGGGGTGATATTTAAGGAAGATGCCAACACCGCAAGTTCTTTATGCCTCATCAGCTCGCCGCCGTCGATGGGGGAGTAAGCCATGAGCGAAATCTTCTCTCGCGCTAGATGAGGTGCTAAGTCAAACTCTATACCGCGTGCGCCCAATGAATAATAGACTTGATTGGTTGCTAATGACTCGGAGGGGCTGAGTCCCATGGATTTTTCAGTATCCGACCATTTCTTTAAATCAGACACATCAAAATTGCTTACGCCGTGGTGTTTGATCAGTCCTTTGTCCTTGAGCTTTAAGAAACCCTCGATGGTTTGTTCAAAGGTATAGGAACTCTTCCAGTGCAGTAGATATAGATCCAAATACTCGCACCCCAATCGCCTGAGAGAGGCTTCGCAGGCCTTGATCATGCCCTGGGAGCTTGCGTTAGTGGGTAGAACTTTGCTGACCAAAGTGAGGGAGGGTCGTATGGATGGTCCTAAGTTCTTGAGAGCTTTGCCAATTAAAGATTCCGCCTGCCCGTTGGCATACATCTCTGCTGTATCAATCAATCGATAGCCAATAGACACTGCATGTTCGATGGCCTGAATTTCGCTGGATTGAGTAATTGCAGATTCACCCATTCTCCATGTGCCAAGGCCTATCTTTGTGTGAGAGTTAAAGTACATATCCGTCAAAGTTGTTTAATCAGCGATTATTCTAATTTGTCAACGACCATTAGGGCCTAATTCAAAGCGGCTACCCGATGAATCCTAAATCTGTTATCCAAGCTCAATGAATGCGGTTTATTATTCAAGTTTTGAATATGCAAGTTTTGAATATGCAAATTTTGAATATGCAGGATCTGTAACTCGCTAGCTTGAAAGAAAAGCAGTGAGGAGCTAGTGTAAAGAATTTATAGCTGTTTAAAGTTTGCATGCATGTGCATGTGCAAGTGTGTCCCAAATTTTTTAAGAAAATAACGAACCCATTTGGAAGCGCTGCGGATGTAACGCAGGTAATGTGGTGGGTGTAACTACGCAATTTTTTGTAAGTGAATCTAGGACATAATGATTTTTCGATTAGGAAAAATTATGAACGGTGCTGAAAGTTTAATCCATACCCTTGTTGCCGGCGAAGTAGACACATGTTTTGCAAATCCTGGCACTTCAGAGATGCATTTTGTATCTGCCCTCGATCGTGTTGAGGGCGTAAAGTGTGTTCTGGGTCTGTCCGAGATTGTGGTTACGGGATGTGCCGATGGGTACGGACGAATGAGGGGGCGCCCAGCAGCCACCTTATTGCACTGCGGACCAGGTTTTACAAACGGGATTGCCAATATTCATAATGCCCGAAGAGCGTTGACGCCAATGCTCAATATTGTTGGTGACCATGCAACGTATCACAGAGTTTTTGACGCACCCCTCACCTCTGACTTAGAAGGCTTTGCCAAATCTGCATCACATTGGGTAAGGTCCAGTGTGGCTGCCTCCACTGTTGGCGCGGACTGCGCTGCTGCAATTAAAGCGGCAAATACAGCGCCTGGACAAATTGCAACGCTTATATTACCTGCCGATACCGCTTGGGGAGATGGGGGTGAGGTTGGGCTTGTGCAAGCCGCGCCCCCAAGACGTCTGGTTGATGAGCACACGATTGCTGCAGTGGCTTCGCAAATCAAAGTGGGCGGCCCCACCATTTTTGTGCTGTTTGGACAAGCACTCAGCGAAGCTGGATTAGTGGCTGCCAACCGAGTGGCGCACGTCAGCGGCGCAATACTTAAAACAAATGCACAAGTTTCACGAATGGCCAGGGGGCGAGGCAGGGTTCCAGTTGACCGTATACCCTACTCAATTGACAGTGCACTCAAGGTATTTGAGGGAGTCAAAAATATTATTTTGGTAGGTGCAAAGGCTCCAACTGCATTTTTTGCCTATCCCAATAAACCAAGTCTTATTGCACCCAAAGGATCGCAGACCTCAGTGCTAGCGCGTCAAGATGAGGACTGCGTAGCAGCGCTCAATGCGCTTGCCGACTTTCTTGGAGCTCCTGCAAATGTTCCTATCCCGGTGGATACTAGAAAACCTGAAATACTTAGCGGCCCATTTGATCCAGAGGCTTTTGCATTGACGTTCGCGGCCCTGTTACCCGAGAACGCCATAGTCTGTGAGGACGCAGTTACATCGGGTCGTGCTTTATTTGCCCCCACTTTTAACGCAGCCCCAAACGACTGGCTTCAAAATACAGGAGGAGCCATCGGGTTTGCTTTCCCCTGCGCGACCGGAGCGGCGGTGGCCTCGCCGGGGCGAAAAGTAGTTTGCTTGCAAGCAGACGGGGCCGGAATGTACTCGTTGCAGTCCTTGTGGACTCAGGTTAGGGAGCATCTTGATATTGTCAATGTAGTTTTTGCCAATAGTGTCTACAAGATTCTTTACGGTGAGTTACTCGCGGTAGGCGCCCAGCCTGGGCGAGCGTCAAATGAGCTTTTTGATCTCTCCAGGCCACATCTTGAGTGGGTAAGTCTTGCAAAAGGGATGGGAATGGAGTCCGTAAGTGTCAATACACTAGAAGCGTTTGCAGATGTTTTTAAATCCGCTTGTAACCGTCGGGGTCCATTCTTAATTGAGTTTAAGATTTAAACCCACGGCGTAACCGACGGAACTGCGCAAGGGCCCTCTACGGAAACAGATCCAAAATCTGCAGGCCCCACTATCTCGAGATATTCCATATCGGGTGAGTAGTCAAACAAATAATGAACGATACCGGGTCGTTGGTGAACACAGTCTCCTTGTGCGACCAAGGTAACCTTGTCTTCGTACATAAAGCGCGCCCATCCTTTGAGCATGTAAACAATTTGAAATTCGGCCACGTGGTAATGCCAACCTGTTCCGTCCTCAGGCGGCAGATTGGCCTTGGCGATGTGAGCTATGACCTTACCCTTGGTTGCTTTTGCAACACCTAGGTCTTTGTACAGAAAGAAGTCTCTGAGTCCTCCTGGTAAAAATTTAGTGTCTTCCTTTTTGACGTGAGAAAACTCGGTATCGCTCAAGTAAGTTGCAATTTCAGACATGATTAAAACTCCACTTCAAGTTCTTCAATATCATCAGGCTCAGCCTGGGCCGCTTCAATCCACTCCTTCATATAGGGCGTGGCAATGATCTCTTCGCAATACTTCATACAAGCGGGCGTTAGACTCACTCCGTAGGTAAGAAAGCGCATGACAACGGGGGCATACATGGCGTCTGCAAGGGTCATTTGCTTGCCAAATAAGTAGGGCCCTTTGTAGCTGAGTAAGCACTCTTTCCATATCTCAGTAATCCGGTCAATATCAAGCTGGGCTTTTGACCAGACTTTGAACCCCTTCATTTTTGCCTTGATATTCATGGGCAATGATGATCGAAGCGCAGAAAATCCAGAATGCATCTCGCCGCATATCGCACGACAATGTGCACGGTGCACCTGGTTGGACGGGAGTAGGTTTGCTTTTGGTGCGATTTCATTTAAATATTCACCAATTGCAAGTGTGTCCCAAACTTTAACTTTGGCGTGACTTAGGCTTGGGACGAGGATAGATGGCGATAGTAAAAGTAGCTCAGCACGCGCATCCGCTGTATCTGTGGGAACGCTGATCTCTGTGAAATCAAGGCCTGACATTTTCACCATCAACCAGCCCCGAAGGGACCAAGATGAGTAGTTTTTGCTGCTAATGGTGAGTGTAGTTTTAGACATAATCCACTTTAAGAGATAACTAGCTTTTCAAAGTTAGTGCAATTAATATGCCACTTGAGAGATATGGGGCCCCGCTTAGCTAGGCACAACTTATGCATTGATTTTCTTGGTGTTTGGATTCATTAAAAAGCAGTTACCCCAAGATGATCTATCAAAATTATCAGCTAATGGCTAATCTCAATGACCCCATTAGGCTGTTTGCTGACAATGCTCAGTCTGTGTTACAAACTTGGAGTGACAACCAAGGAGTCAGCCCACTGCGCAAAATGTCGGCCTACTATGAACAAGTGGCTCTCCTTGGGTTTACGCACAAATGTCCACCCTTTAACATCGAACCTGTGATTTCGGGCGATGGTTTGAGAGTAGATGTTTTGGAATCCCAGGTTCTTGATTTGAGTTTTTGTCGTCTCCTCAGATTTAAGAAAAACACGGACCAGGTTCTACCTCGAATTCTTTTGGTAGCACCCATGTCCGGTCATTTCGCTACTTTGCTCAGGGGCACTGTGCAGACCTTGGTCCAAGATCATGAGGTGTACATTACCGACTGGCTCAATATCAGGGATATTCCATTAAGTCAGGGTGAGTTCGGACTAGACGCTTATGTCCAAACCATCATGGATTGCTTAAAACATTTAGGGCCTGGTGTGCACCTAATGGGTGTTTGCCAGCCAACAGTTGCTTGTTTGGCTGCAACCAGCATTCTTGCTGAGGATAAGGAGGACTATGCACCGGCAAGTCTAATCTTAATGGCTGGCCCTATCGATACCCGGATCAATCCCACCAAAGTCAATGAACTTGCAACAGGTAAACCCATTGAATGGTTCAAGCAAAATTTGATTGGGGTTGTCCCTTTTCAGTTTGCAGGTTCTGGGCGTTCGGTCTATCCCGGATTCTTACAGTTGATGGCTTTTTTAAGTATGAATTTGGAAAGACACAAGAAATCCTTTAAAGATCTTTTGGAGCACAGAATAAAAGGAGATGATGAGAAAGCTGACTTGATTCGAGATTTTTACAAAGAGTATTTTGCAATCATGGATTTGTCGGCTGATTTTTATATCGAGACGGTTGAAAATGTTTTTCAAAAACATCAACTCCCCCAAGGGCAGATGCAATTTAAAGGGCGTTTGGTAGATCCCACGAAGATAAGAAAAACATTTTTATTGACTGTAGAAGGAGAGCGAGACGACATCTGCGGCATAGGACAAACGCTTGCTGCCCAGGATTTGTGTTCTAAGATTCCGGGGTATATGAAAACACATCACCTACAAGCTGGCGTGGGTCATTACGGGGTGTTCAGTGGCAAGAGATGGTCGGCGCAAATTTATCCCGTGTTACGATCAATGACTCACAGTACACTTTAAGATTGCGGATGAAACTCATAATTGCCATTATCAAACCCCATAAATTGGATGATGTAAGGAATGGCTTAATTGCCCGTGGTCACAACGCAATGACTGTATCAAATGTTGAGGGCTTTGGGCGGCAAAAGGGACGAACAGAAATATACCGGGGCGCTGAATATTACTACGACTGGGTACCCAAAGTAAAAATAGAGCTAGCAGTCAGTGACGATGTCGTAGATGAAGTCATTCAAATTATTATCGAAACTGCGCGGTCTTCTAAAATAGGTGACGGTAAGATTTTTGTAATGAACCTCACAAGTGCATACCGTATCCGCACAGGAGAATCAGGCGATACCGCTTTACAGTAATTCATCCAGGTTGGAGGCTCTGATGAGTAATTGTTTTACAACGCATTGAGCGCAAATATGTTTTCTCCACTCACAAACTGTATATAGTGCGACTTTCAACCGTAAGCAAAAGCCTTCTAGCTAGCTCAGTTGAGGGCTAATTGAGCAATCAGGAAACTACCGTATGCAAGGGTCGAAATACCTGCAACTCTGCCTATGATCGGTGTGAACTGCGTTACACGTTTTGCCCCAAATAATCCAGCGAAATGCAACAACGCGGTGCTCACTAACAGTCCAGTAATATCAAGGAGAATACCGCTGGCATTAAAGCTGTTCAGTGCGGGAAGGTAGCCGGTATGAGCCAGGCCGTGAACCACACCAAAAGAAGCTAGAAGTGAGAGGCTGAATGCTTGGGACAGTTTGAGCTCTGTACTCAACAATATGCCTGTGATGATCACGCTTGTGGCGATTGAGAACTCAAGCAATTCGTTGGTGGCTGTAAAGAGTCCCGCAAGGGAGCCGAGGATCATTCCACTCAAAAATGCCATGGGTCCGGCCCAGGGTTTTTTAAACGCAAGCGCGCTCCAAAATCCAACCAAAAGAATCACCAAAAAGTGGTCCAATCCGCTAAAGGGGTGTGCAATTCCAGTCATCAAATCCAAAGATTCAGTGTGTCCTGGATGGGCGCTAGAGAGAGTCGGGTAAAGACTAATTAATAAAACCCAGTAACTGATTTGAATTTTGGAGGATTTCATGTAAATTACCTGAAAGTTGATAGTGACACACAAAACAAAAACACCGTGCTAGTTGCTAGTATAAGGATTGGTGGTCCTTTTTTCAGCAGTCTATAATTATTTTTTCACCAAATTTACCATAGGTGGGCTGCATGAATCCAAGTGAACTTTTAAAGCATTACGATTCAGGTCAATTTTGGCCTCAATCCTTGGATGTTCACGGGAAATACCCTGTTCCTGTTGCCTACCAAGACGCCCTGTCCGTTAGAGCATTAAGGATCGCTCGGGGGGAGAGGCCTTTAGGTTATAAGATTGGATTTACTAACCGAAAAATCTGGGATTTGTACAAAGTCTATGCCCCAATGTGGGGTACTGTTTGGGACACAACAGTGACCTACGGTGCAGCCTCTGAGGCCAGTATTTCTTTGAAAAATATTTGTCAACCCAGAATTGAGCCCGAAATCGTCTTTGGCTTTAAGACCACACCCAAGCCCAACGCAAGCCTTGAGGATCTATACAACTCACTGGATTGGCTTGCTCCTGGGTTTGAGATTGTTCAGTCCCACATGCCTGATTGGAAGTTCACGGCCGCTGAGACAGTTGCTGATAGTGGGCTTCACGCAAGGCTGGGAATTGGGGAGAAGATCAGTATTTCCGCTATTTCCAATAATTCCAATGAATTGGTCGAATTACTGGCTGGTGCATCAGCACAACTATATAAAGGCGATCAAGTAGTCGAGACGGGCAGCGGTTCAAACGTGTTAGACAGCCCCCTAGATGCATTAAATTATTTTGTAAAAGAATTAAGAGCCTGTCCTGGCTCTACAGACATTCAACCTGGCGATGTTGTTACCACCGGTACTTGGACTGATGCATGGCCCTTAAGTGAGGGTGAGTCTTGGCGAGTTCAGTTCAGTTTCCACAACGCTCACTTCAAGCTGAATTTGTTGCCCTAATCGATTAATATGGTTCAACTGTTTAATCCAAAGCCCATATCTGAATTTTCTCAAAGCACGGCTGGCGCAGTTAAGTATGTTTTTAGTGATTTGGATGACACCATCACAACCCACGGAAGGCTGGAGCCACAGACATACCAGGCTCTGTGCGATCTAGCCATTGCTGGTATCAAGCTGATTATCGTCACCGGTGGGCCAGCGGGTTGGTGTGATTGCATTGCCAAAATGTGGCCAGTGCATGCTGTAGTAGGTGAGGGTGGTGCTTTTTACATGTATAAAGATCCTCAAACCGAAAAACTAGTGACGCGTGAATTTGTTGCCCCTTCAGAGCGAGAAGAATATGCTTCTAAAATACAAGCTCTCAAAGAGAAACTTCTCAACCAGTTCCCCGCTCTCTGCTTTTCTAGCGATCAGTTCTCAAGGCTTTATGATCTTGCAATTGAGCTCAGTTCACTGCAAACTCCAAATAATACTTGTACCCCCCAGCCTATCGGCGTCTCATTAGAGGAGGTTTTGAGCTTCTTGCACGCTGAGGGTTTAACCACCAAGATAAGCTCCATTCACATCAATGCTGCCTGGGGTATGTGGGACAAACTCTCAAGCACTCAAACCATGGCGCGTGAGTTAATGGGTATTGATCTCGAGGATATTATTGAAGAGAGTGCTTTCATAGGGGACTCTTTGAACGATGAGCTCATGTTTAAATTCTTCAAGCATACCGTGGGCGTTGCCAATCTTGAGCGTTACTCGAAAGCGTTGAAGTACGCACCTGAGTGGATTACATCGAGCGAGCGGGGGGCTGGTTTTGCGGAGTTCGCACAGGTATTACTATTTAAATAAATTTACCTGATAAGCACGGTTGTAAATGATTTGTAAATTTGCGATCAATTTGATTTTTTATCCATCTTGCGCGGAAAACCCCGTCCTTTAGGGCGGGGATGTAGAGCGCGGCCAGCGAAGCTGGCCACTAATGCGGCGTTTGCTGCTGCTCTATGTATTGGCGAATGATGGCGATGGGAGCGCCACCACAGCTTGCGGCAAAGTAGCTCGGAGACCAGAGCGCCGTTCCCCAGAGTTTTTTGCGAATGCTGGGATAGTTCTTTTGCCGAATCATTCGGCTGGAAACGCCCTTCAAACTGTTCACCAAGGCCGACACAGAAACCTTGGGCGGGTAGT
>CAJAYT010000033.1 GCA_903949285.1 uncultured Burkholderiales bacterium | reverse complement strand
GTGACCATTCCGTTACTGGGCTGGTTTAAGACGGTATACGTCAATGCGATATTGTTTGGATTGTTGACCGTTAAGTAATTATTTAATGTTTGGTTCTCGTTAACGGTGTACTGCAAGTTTCCAGCTACCAAGGGCGGCGGCGGCGGGGTGTTGTTGTTTTTGTTCGCAGCGTTTGCACAAGCATTACCCCCCAAAGCACCGACCGCAGCGACGCAGGCCGCGCCCGCACCACCGCCTCCGCACCCAGACAAGATGAGGCAACAAAAAGCCGTACAGGCCAGTCCGATAAGGAAGCGGCGAGTACAAAATATTTTTGAAATGTAATTTTCTAGCATCTACCTGATTCGGTAGATACTCAACTTTCTTGAGTCAGAAAAGAGAATATTTAATACCTAAAAGTATTTATAAAGTATTCATATTTCAGAATCGCATCCAATCTGAACCCACTCCAAGGGTTTGCGGATTTGCAGAATCGATGGCCCAAATAAAGGGCCAAACTGATCCGTTTACTTCCTGTTCACTGGGCCGTTCACTTCCTTAAAGCCTGGAGCTTTGCAAACGCTGCTGACATCACCGTGTTTGCAGTATCGACACCTTTAGCATTTCCATGACTTTGGGATGAATGCCCTTTGGGGGAGCGCTGGAAATGGTTACCCGCACCTGCCGATGGATTCATAGTTGGCCCTGCGTCCAACTTCATCGTGAGTGCAATACGAGAACGGGGTATGTCGATGGAGACGACCCGAACATCAACAATATCACCCGTTTTAACGACCTCTCGCGCATCTGAGATAAATTTATGGCTGAGTTGGCTCACGTGAATCAACCCGTCTTGGTGAACCCCTAGATCTACAAAAGCACCAAAGGCGGCAACGTTGCTGACAGTGCCTTGAAGCAACATGCCTTCTCTCAGGTCTTTAATATCTTTAACCTCAGCGTTGAGTTTGGCCACCTTAAAGGAGGGCCTGGGGTCTCGACCTTTTTTCTCCAGCTCTTGGAAAATATCTTTAACGGTCACGATCCCAACTCCGTCCTTCACAAACAGATCAGGTTTTAACGCTCGAATCTTCTCAGGTTGCCCCATGAGCTCTCCAACGGGACAGGCAGCTTTTAAAATGATTTGCTCAACCAAAGGGTAGCTCTCGGGGTGTACACCCGTCATATCCAGTGGATTGTCACCGTCGCGGATTCTTAAAAATCCTGCACTTTGCTCAAAGGTTTTAGCACCAAGACCCGTTACGTCCAAGAGTTGTTTGCGGTTCTTGAAGGCGCCGTTTTTCTCCCGCCAGCGAACAATGGACTGAGCGGTGGTGTTGGATAGGCCTGAGACCCGGGCTAGCAGCGGTGTGCTCGCCGTGTTCAGATCCACCCCTACGGCGTTCACGCAGTCCTCAACCACTGCGTCAAGGGCTTTGTCGAGTTGACTGGGGTTGACATCGTGTTGGTACTGCCCCACGCCAATTGATTTGGGCGTGATCTTCACAAGCTCTGCAAGTGGATCCTGAAGTCGCCTCGCGATACTGGCCGCACCCCTGAGCGATACATCAACATCAGGCATTTCTTTGGAGGCATATTCACTTGCACTGTAAACCGATGCACCAGCCTCACTCACAACAACCTTTTGAAGGGGACTTGCTGCATGACTCGTTTGAGAGTTGTTAACATCACTTGCCAAAAGCTCCATCAACTCAGCAGCAAGTTGATCGGTCTCTCGACTAGCCGTGCCGTTACCGATCGCAATTAGATTAACGTGGTGGCGTGTACAAAGTTTATACAACGTCTCGAGTGACCCTCTCCAGTCTCGCCTGGGCTCATGGGGATACACCGTAGCCGTCTCGACAAGTTTACCCGTTTCATCAACGACCGCCACTTTAACGCCCGTTCTGATACCAGGATCGAGTCCCATCACAACTCTCTTGCCAGCAGGTGCAGCAAGCAATAGATCTCTTAAATTATCAGCGAACACTTTGATCGCCACTTCCTCAGCTTGTTCGCGTATGCGGGTCAACAAATCCCGCTCTATGGAGAGACTCAGCTTGACTCGCCAAGTCCAGCTCACACACTTTCTCAGAAAATCATCCCCAGCCCTGTTTTTATGCGACCACCCCAGGTGCTGAGCAATGCGTCCTTCTGCAAGCATCTCAGTGGCTGTCATCGCAGCACTGGGGGGCGCGGGATCATTGGAGGCTGGAGCGGGCAACTCAATTTGCAACGATAGAACACCCATGGTCCGTCCCCTAAGCGCAGCCAAAATGCGGTGGGAGGGGATGCGAACGAGGGGTTCTGAGTAATCAAAGTAATCACTGAATTTTTGAGCATCTGCCAGCGCCTCTTTAGATGCGCCTGCAACGCTCTTGACCTCGGTGCTCTTGAGGACTGCGTTCTCCCACAACCATTCACGCAGCGATTGAACCAGCGCCGGATCCTCTGCGAAGCGTTCGGACAAAATATCGCGAACCCCGTCGAGCACCTTTTGGGCTGTCGTAAAGTCAGCTCCCTCTACTGCAAGTGGATCGCCAACGGGACGAATGTAGTCCTTTGCGCTGGCAAGTGGATCCAGCGCTGGGTCTTGAAATAGCAAATCAGCAAGCGGCTCTAAGCCGGCCTCTTTTGCAATCTGACCTTTTGTTCGCCTCTTGGGTTTAAAGGGCAGGTACAGATCTTCCAAAATGACCTTCGTACTAGCTTGCTCAATGAGCGCTTGCAACTCGGGGGTTAACTTGCCCTGAGATTCAATACTTTTTAAAACAGCCTCCTTCCTGTCACTCAGCTCACGCAGGTAGCTGAGCCTAGTCTCAAGGTCTCGGAGTTGTGCATCGTCTAATCCACCTGTGGCCTCTTTCCTATACCGTGCAATAAAGGGGACTGTAGAGCCTTGATCAAGAAGCGAGACAGCTGCATCAACTTGCTCGGGTTTTACGGATAATTCTTGTGCAATTTGTTTTATTATTTTGGAAGTCATTGAGAGCTGCTATACCGAAAGAAAAAAAGAAAATAAAAAAAATAGGATTAACACTCTAAGCATCCCGAGCCTTGTGAAGTCAAAACCCCGAACAAAGTCTATCAATCGATACGAATTGCTACAGATCGCTCAGCACCACCTTTGAGCACAAGTGCTCAGTTCACACTGAACGGTACTTTAAAAAATGGCTTAGCTTTACTTTAGCTATTGGGATTTGCTTTTAAAGCATTTCTGAGCTCCCAACCAATCTCAGGCCTAAGCGCAAAGGGATCGGGAGGTTGTGTATTATCCAATATTGCTTGCATCCTTTTTTGGACATTTCCTAAAGCCTGGGGATGGCTAAATATATAAAACTGATCGAGCACTAGCGCGTCAAACACCTTGAGGGCAACATCTCTTGCACTCACCTTTCCTGATATGACTGCTTTATCCAGCATTTGTTTGCTGATGATTTGACTCCTGGTCGTACAACCAAGGTCGTCGTTAAAACTTTCGTTAATGGCTGTGGGGACAAAGTAGGGGCACAGCACACTTGCACTCAACTGTGTACTTACCAAGCGTAAATCCTGGTACAACGTCTCTGTTAAGGCAACCACTGCGTGTTTACTCACGTTATAAATACCCATATTGGGGGGCGTCAAGAGGCCAGCCATACTGGCTGTGTTAACGATGTGCCCCCGCCAAAGGGGGTCTTTCTGCGCAGCAGCGAGCATTAGCGGTGTAAAAACGGTCACGCCGTTTATAACGCCCCACACATTGACCTTCAGCACTCTGTCCCACTCCTGTGCGGTGTGCTCCCAGATTAAACCCCCACTGGCAATGCCTGCATTGTTCATCACCAAGTTAGGCACTGCGTGCTCTTTGAGCACTTGCTCGCCCAAGGACATCATAGCGCTGGGCTCAGAGACATCGCAGACAAAGAAGTGACAACTGCTATCCAATGCCTTTGTTAGTGGGGTTATTTCTTGGCAAGCCGCTTCAAGAGCCTTTGCGTTTACATCTACGAGCAAGAGGTGCATACCCAGCTCAGCCGCGCGTTTGGCACACTCCAAACCCAGTCCTGAGGCAGCCCCAGTGATGAGGGCTGTTTGATGGGTAAAGTCTTTAATCACAACGTTTGGGCAGAAAAATTCTTTTGTAGTTGCGGCGCCGTGAACTGGAACAAGCGGTCTGGGGCCTACGCAGCTGCTTTAAGGACAAATCCAACCCTTGGAAAATGCACATGCACAGTTCCTGCACGCGGATCAGTACGCTCCAAAGTGAACCTGGTTTTGGTGGCCGCCACCAGCACCCCCTCAGTGGGCTCTATGCCAAAACTCTCTGCTTGCAAGACCACACGCTCCCCAAGGGGTATACCGTGAACATCCTCAAAGATCTCTGATTTGAGGGGGGCAGGCGTGGCATTTTTAGAAATCTCAAGCGCCTTCGTCGATGAAACATCAGTCGATTTACCGCATCCCCACTGGCTCATGCGTTCATACCACGCCTTGATTTGCGGAGTGGCATCACAAATGTGACTCAAGTGGGGCACATTGTTAAACGTAAACCATATGGGATGGTAGGCCGAGAAATCAGCCAGGCTTGGTGTTTCACCGCATAAATAAGGAGAGTGCTCAAGCATACTTGCCAATCTGCGCAAGTAACTTTGGTAAGTGATTGTCGCCTCAGGGGGGGACATCCGGGGCTGTCCACCCCTCATCGCAGCCCGGTCTGCTCCAAACGCTTTGGCAGCCTCCGCTCCCATTTGTGCAAACACGTGCTCGGCCCCCTTGGGTTGAAAGTTATAGGCCATAGCAACAGGAAAGAGCAATGTATCCGCCCACTGAGCTAGTATCCTGGTCTGCCCCTTGACATGATCTGGGTAAAGGGTGGGGCTTGGTTCAAGATGCTCCAAGACGTCTGAGATGAGCGCTGTATCACAGTAAATGTCTGCCCCAATTTGAAGAACCGGCGTACGCCTGTGTCCCCCTGTCAGCGCAACCACATCGGGCTTGGGCATGATCATGGGGATTATGACGCTACCCCACTCAATGGCTTTAAAGCCAAGTATTCGCCTTACTTTCTCAGCAAAAGGGGAGACGGGGTAGTGATGCAGTAACGGGGTATGTTTCATATTAACACTTCAACTGAGGGGTTTAAGAAGGGGTTTCACGTTAGAAAAACTATCTAAAAAGAATCAATCTGTTGCTATGGCGTTTGTAGTCTGCTTGGGTGCACCCGCGCCTTCATCAAGGGACTGCGTCAAAACGGGGGGCCTGCGCTGCACATAGCGAAAAGTACCTGTTGCGTGTGCACACAGATCACCTTGTTCGTTGTACACACTAGACTGAACAAAAGCGGTTGAACGAGTGCGGTGCATCAGCTCCCCCAAAGCTTTCAGCGCTCCTGTGGCGGGCCTTAGAAAACTGGTCTTCATCTCAATGGTTAACACGCCGAAGGACTTGTCTACGCTCCTGGCTGCAGTCGCCATACTGACATCCAAAAGCGTCATTAAAGCCCCGCCGTGAGCGACTTCAAACGAATTCATGTGCTCAGTTCTAGGTGCGTAAACTATCTCGGAGTGTCCGCCCTCGAAGGAGTTGAGCACAAAACCAAGCTCTTTGACAAAAGGAATGAGGATGCCAAAACCGTTGAATTCATCGCTCGTATGGATTGAGTCAGTCATTGAAAATTTTCTCCACTTTCGCAGAGTCTTTGGATAAGAGGGGCAGGACGCCAAAACGCTTCACCATCAATGGGGTTTTTTGCAAATTCTTGCATCCCCTTTACAACCGCTTGCAGTCCCAAATGATTTGCATAATGCATGGGCCCACCAGTGTGGGTTGGGAATCCGTAACCAGTTATGTAGATCACATCGATGTCCCCCGCTCTAGCAGCGATACCCTCCTCTAAGATATACGCTCCTTCATTGATCAGCGCGAAGAGGAGCCGATCACAAATCTCTTTGTCTGAGATGGATCTGGGCACTACGCCCTTTTCTTTCCTGAAGGTGTCGATCAAAGTCTCCACTGCGGGACTAACGATGGCCTTGCGCTGTCCAGGCAAATAGTCATACCACCCAGCACTGGTTTTTTGACCCATACGCCCATGCTCACAGATAAGATCCGCAATTTTGCTGTATTTGATTTCCGGCTTCTCTAAGTAACGCCGCTTCCTAATGGCCCAGCCTATATCGTTACCCGCCAAGTCATACATTCTGAAGGGGCCCATAGCAAAACCAAAGCGCTCAATTGCCTCATCGACTTGGTGGGGGGAGCAGCCCTCCTCTACCAAGAAAAAAGCTTGTCGCACATACTGCTCCAGCATACGGTTACCAATGAACCCATCACAAACTCCGGCAACAACAGCGGTTTTTTGAATCGTCTTGGATAAATCCATGACCGTTGCCAGCACGTCCAATGCCGTTTTTTCTGCCCGCACCACCTCTAGTAGTTTCATGATGTTTGCGGGGCTAAAGAAATGTAAGCCCACAACGTCTTGGGGCCTATTCGTAAAGGATGCAATCGTGTTGATATCCAGGGTTGAGGTGTTGGTTGCCAAAATGGCCCCGGGTTTTGCAAGGGCGTCGATTTTCTTGAACACCTCCTCTTTCACACTCATCTCCTCAAACACAGCCTCCAAAACAAGGTCTGCGCTTTGAAGGTCTGCAAAATCAACAGAGGTGTGAAAGCATGCCATACGCTTTTTAAAATCAGCCTCACTGAGTTTTCCCTTGGCAATTTGAGACTCATAGTTCTTAATGATCAAAGACCTTGCCCGGTCCAAGGCCTGAGTATGGGTATCAATAATCGTGGTGGGTATGAGTGCATTCAAGAAATTCATACTGATACCTGAACCCATGGTACCAGCGCCAATGATTGCTACTGATTTGACCGGTCGCAGCGGCGTCTTGGCGGGTACATCATCAATCTTTGAGCAGTTACGCTGGGCACTAAAGAGATGCCTCAACGCCTTGCACTCAGGTGTCTGCATTAAAGACAAGAACACCTCTCGCTCATAGAGCATGCCCTGCTCAAAAGTGGCGTGAATGGTTTTCTCCACCGCGTCCACACATTTGAAAGGGGCAGGGAAATGTTTCGATGATTGCGCTAACTTATCTCGAGCACTTTGAAATAAGCTAGTCACCTGGGCCTCGTCTAGACCACCCCGTGATGCGTTATCTCTGAGCTTTGGTAAGGGCCTTGCAACGCTTACAGAGCTTGCATAGGTGCAAGCGTCTTGGACAAAGTCTTCAACGCTTTTAGATTTGAACAATTGGTCAAAGAGTTTTTGCCCCTGAATTTGTACGAGGGAGTCACTTTTTTCGCTCGCCCCGCTCACAATCATCTCAAGGGCATGTTGAACCCCAATGGCACGGGGAAGGCGCTGTGTACCCCCTGCGCCGGGGATTAGACCCAACTTAACTTCAGGCATTGCGATGTTTGCGCCGCTAAGAGCTACTCTGTAGTGACAGCCTAGGGCCAACTCAAGTCCGCCCCCCATTGCCAAACCATGGATTGCAGCAACGACGGGCTTTGCAAAGTGCTCGATTTTCTCAATCACACCCAGCAAATTGGGCTGCTGAAGGGCTTTGGGAGTACCAAACTCCTTGATATCTGCCCCTCCCGAAAATGACTTGCCAGCCCCAACCAAAACAACCGCTTGAATGCTCGCATCGTTAAGCGCCGTATCTAAATGCAAACAAATATCCTCCCGTGTCGCAAGGCCAAGACCATTGACAGGGGGATTGTTAAGGGAGATTAGGCCAACGCTACCTCTGGCCTCATATGATGCAGTCATAATTTTATATAAATCAATATTTTACGAACGATTATTAAAGTACTCTTCACCTGAAATTAGCTCTTGGGCAGGCTATAACCTTTAAGTTGCTCGCGAAGTCTGGTCTTGAGCATCTTACCTGTAGCGCCAAGGGGAATTGCATCAACAAATACAACATCGTCAGGGGTTTGCCATTTGGCGATTTTGCCCTCATAAAACGCTATGAGTTCTTCCTTTGTCAGCGTTTTCTCAGGTCGCAAAACTACTACAACGACCGGGCGCTCATCCCATTTGGGGTGGGCCATGCCAATACAGGCAGCCATCATGACGCTGGGGTGTGCCATGGCAATATTTTCAATCTCAATAGAGCTGATCCATTCCCCCCCTGATTTGATAACGTCTTTAGACCGGTCCGTGATCTGGATAAATCCGTCGGGATCAATGGTTGCCACGTCCCCAGTAGGAAACCAGCCATCGACCAAGGGTGATCCCTGCTCGTTTTTGTAATAATCCTCAATCACCCAAGGCCCCTTCACATAAAGATCTCCAAAGGCCACGCCGTCATGAGGTAAAGGCTCGCCTGAATCCCCCACGATTTTCAAATCCACCCCGTACAAAGCCCTGCCCTGTTTGAGGCGAATCTTCATCTGCTCTTCTTTTGAGAGTTTGAGGTGTTTATTTTTAAGCGTACAAACCGTCCCCAGCGGACTCATCTCTGTCATACCCCACGCATGCAGGACTTCAACACCGTAATCCTCTTGGAAAGAGTGAATCATGGCTGGTGGGCAGGCAGAGCCTCCAATAATGGTGCGTTGTAAGGTTGAGAATTTAACTCCCATGGGAGCCATGTAATTCAAAAGCATTTGCCAAACCGTAGGCACACCCGCAGCAAAGGTCACCCCCTCATGCTCCATAAGCTCATACACAGACTTACCGTCCAGTCCCGGGCCTGGAAACACGAGCTTTGCGCCCGCCATAGCGGATGCATAGGGAAGCCCCCATGCGTTGACGTGGAACATGGGCACTACAGGCAATATGGAGTCGCGCGCTGAGATCCCAAAAACATCAACTTGACAGGTCGCAAAGGCGTGCAAGACCGTCGAGCGGTGACTGTAAAGTGCAGCCTTGGGGTGACCCGTCGTACCGCTCGTGTAACACATACTCGAAGCTGTGTTTTCATCAAAAAGCGGCCATGTGTATTGCTTACCTTCAAATGGCTTGATCCACGCCTCATAGCTTACCAATGGGGGAAGGCCTGCTTCCTTGGGCACAGCGGTCTCATCGCACAAAACCACCCAGTGCCGCACACTTGGACAGTGCGCGTGGATTGCTTTCACAATAGGCAGGAAAGTCAGTTCAAAGCAAACCACTTCATCGTGAGCGTGACCCACGATCCATGCAATTTGATCGGGTAGCAAGCGCGGGTTCAAGGTGTGCAAAACGCGCTCCGATCCACTCACACCGTAGTAGAGCTCCAAATGTCTGTAGCCATTCCAGGCAAGCGTTGCAATACGCGTTTCTGCCCCGATATTCCAAGCATCGAGTGCTTGGGCGACTTGTTTGGAGCGGGCGTAAACTGAGGCCCAGTTACTACGGTGAATATCACCCTCAACGCGTCGAGAAATAATCTCAGAGTCGCCGTGATTTTTATTGGCAAATTCAATTAATGAGGAAATAAGTAAATGATCGCCCTGCATTAATCCACGCATATTTGGGTCTCCGCTGAAAAATTTGAT
>CAJAYT010000032.1 GCA_903949285.1 uncultured Burkholderiales bacterium | reverse complement strand
TCATTTCGGAGCGGATTGGCAAGTTGGCTTGGAGGCGCAGGCTATGTCTTTGCTTGTTGCGGGGCATCAAGATGTATGGGATATATTGTGCAGGCGATTTGAGAGTACGCTCATTCAAACGGCGCTTGCAAACACGAGAGGCCGACGTATAGAAGCGGCACAAAAACTTGGTATCGGAAGAAATACGATCACTCGAAAGATTCAAGAGCTTGGCCTAGAGTGATCGGGTGCGCTAGGGTTTGCTTGGATTTGCATAAAAGCTGCTTAATCGAATACAGCTATCACAGGAGTGTGATCACTTGGACGCTCATTTTTGCGAGGGCGTTTATCAATCACACAACGGGTTAATGCAGGACGAAGTTGATCGCTCACCAAAATATGATCAATCCTCATCCCCCGGTTTCTTTTGAATGCAAACTCTCTGTAATCCCACCACGAGTAGTTCTTCTCTGCGGGTTCGAATTCCCTAAATGCATCTTTAAAACCTAAATCAATCAGCGCTTTTAGGTGCGTACGCTCCTCCTGTGTACAGTGAATCGTACCCTCTAGTCCAACCGGATCCCAAACGTCTTTGGCGTCAAAGGTGATGTTAAAGTCTCCCATGAGTACCATCTTAGGATGGTTCACCAGTTCAGATTGAATCCAGTCGTGCAAGGCTGTAAGCCACCGCATTTTGTATTCGAATTTATCACTGCCAGGGGCTTGACCGTTGGGGAAATAAGCGCCGATGATGCGAACCCCGTTAACGCTTGCCGAAATAACACGCGCCATATCGTCTTCGAAACCGGGAATATTTTTAACTACGTTCTCAAGCGGGAATTTTGATACCAGTGCAACGCCGTTGTAGGTCTTTTGTCCGTGAAAAGCAATATGAAACCCAGCATCGATAAACTCTTTTACAGGAAATTTATCATCCGTAGTCTTGGTCTCTTGTATGGCCAGCACATCAACCCCGGCGTTGGAGGGTATGGTTTCATCTAAATTGATGGGGTCTTTAGATAACCATTCCAACACCTGGGGTAAACGTACGCCCAAGGAATTAACATTCCAGGTCGAAATTTTCATTATTGAATTAAGTAATTGATTTTATTGAATTTATTTTTCTTCTGCTTTGATAGTACCCCCAACGCATACCCCCTAATAAATTTGACGTGAAACACGGCTTATTGAGTGGGTTCCGGCTTGCGTGACGCACGCCGGCTGCTACAGATACGCATCATGATTTTCTCAGCGCAACGATACCCGATCAGTTCTCAGGGTAGCGGTCGTAACGCTAAGTGTCGGATTATCCCATCATCACATGGTAATCGCGTTCGATAACAGCCTCAGGAATTCGCCGCCCCCCGGCGCTCATCAGCGTGTTCGAGATCAGGGAGATATTGCGTTGTGGAATCATTAGCTAAGCCTTACGGTATCGAGCTCTTCAGGAGTCACGTTGAGCTGGAGCCGCCAACGTGAGAGAAATCCCCCCTCGGCGGGAAGCAGTGGATCAAGGCGCTGGTAGGTTGCCGTCAGCATGCCTAGTAATGGCTCCAGCGCCGACTCATCAGCCATGCCATAGCGTTCCAGTATGTAGCCGAGGCGGCGCACAACGGCGCCGACGCTGAGGCGTCGTGCGTAGTCCACCAGCCGTTCGACTTTTAGTACATCCCGCTTCATCCACAAACCCTTGGCAACTTCGGTAATGCCGCCGACAAATGCCGGGTGTCGCAGACCGTCGATGATTGTGCGCTCCATGTCGCTGATCATCACGAAGCGCTCTTTGTCGATCCAGTGCTTCATTACCCCGAATTCTTGTTCCGGGGTGATGTGGATAAACCGAAAGTCATAGCCGCCGACCGTCTGTGGACGCACGCGCCGCGTACACGACACATACATGGTGAAGTTCGGCTGAGTCACCATGCGGTGCAGTTCAAGAGCAGTGCCGTGGGACAGGAAATAGGGCGCGGTTCCTGCTAGTTCACGCGCGATGATGTAAGGGCTGTCGATGTGCTCAGTGGTTCGGCCGAGTTCGAAGGGAACAAGGTTATACAACCCGGGCTTCAGTCTAGTCACCAAGCCACGTTGCTGAGCCTTGTGCACGAGATTGCGTGCCGCCGCAGGCGACAGGCCGGTGATCGAACCGACATCCGCCAAGGTGAACGTAGACCGGCGCAGTTCATTCAGCTCAATGAAGAGCTGTGCTGCCCTTGGGCCTAGCGTCTTTGTTTGTAAGTGATATTTTACGCTCAATTTGCGCTCCTGAAAGATACGTAATGCGCATTAAATATAACACTAACGATATCCGTTGGCAATATTGTCTCCCTATGGGAGACAAATTTAGCGTAAAATATAACAATAAAGTTTCAAAAGCGAGAGTCACCCTAGGCTGCGGCTAGGAGAGTGTTCAATGACCTTTAGCGCCAACACATAAGGACGTGAACTTGACTGAAACGAGACTGAACGAAAAGTTGTTGATGTAATTGGATTTTTATATGTTTTTGAGAAATTATGAGATCGCTTGAAATGTCAATGCACACCTCAGGTCGCTAGTTTCATTTTTAAACGACAGTTCTCAGGCTATTAGATATGCATGTAGGCTACGACACCCATGATGAGACCTAATGCGCCAACTCCGTACATGCCTTTTTGAAGCCAACTTTTCCTGGTCAATAACGCAATTGCAGCCAAGGCAACGCAGACTTGCAAAATGGTGGTCGCTAAAGCCCATTGGTGGTGATTGTGCATCTGGTGCTCTGAGCGCTCTTCCCACTCTTTGGCGTCTGCTTCGAGTTTCTCGGCGCCTTTTTTGATCTCCGCTTTCTCAGCTTTGTACCTTGCTATCTCGGTCGTATAGAACTCAGTGCGACTCTTGGGTGCAACGTCCAGGGCAAGTTCCCACAGATTTTGTTTGCTACTCTTGGATTGGTAGTAGTTCCATTGGTTGGAGGCTTCTGTTTTGATGATGGCAGCATTATTTTTAAAAAGTCCTGCATCCGCCTGAGTTGCGCCGGCCATGTATCCAAAAATAGCGCCAAAGGTGGCAATAATGGCCGTAAACATGGCGATTTGACTGGTCATGCTCTGCTCACCCCCGTGAGCACCAGCGTGCTCCAACTCGTGGTCGTGAGGTCCGTGTACTTCAAATCCTTCCTCTGACATATCTGTCTCCTTAAGTTTTTTGTAAATAAATAATACTATAAACCAAACCATTGGCAGCTGTGTGACGACTGCGTTTCAATTCTGTCCAACTCTCATCAAAAATGGGCGCCAAAGCGTCCCCCTCAAAATCAGCATCTATCTCAGTAATCACTGCTTGACTGGCAAGTCCCATACACTGAGAGTAGACCTGTGCGCCACCGATTACCCATAAATCTTTATCTTGCCCAATGATACGAAGGGCTTCATCAATGTTTTTAACGACCCTTGCATCCTTTGAGTCTATTGCAAGTGAGTTACTGAGTATGAAATTCATTCGACCAGGAAGGGGGCGGAACTTCTCAGGTATTGATTCCCATGTTTTCCTGCCCATAATTACCGGGCTACCCATGGTAGTGGTTTTGAAATGCGCCAGATCCTCGGGGAGGTGCCAAGGAAGTGAGTTGTTTTGACCGATGGTACCGTTGCGCGCTCGCGCTAATATTATTTTGAGAGCCATTTATCAAATCAATTTTAAACAACCTGTATTTTCTCATACCTTTTGAACACGCAAGCCACTTTAATTCTGGCATACTTTGTTAGGGTTGTTACTCGTAGCCAATCGTTCGTCATAGATACCAAAGTCCCTACGCTTTTAATTGCTCACTTTCTCGGTGAAAGCGTCCCCTGTTTTTTTCTCGCTCTTCACTGCGCCTTGATATGCCAATCAGACTTCACTTTAGCCAAGTAACCTTAACTCTCGCAAGCCCTGCAAACCAACTGTGAGCTCATCATCCCTAGAACACTTAGAGCTCGAACTGGGCCTAAGCGGTGTTAGTACCCGTTATCAGTGGAGATCTGAGAATGGTTCTGCGTTTCCTGCTCAATTTTTAGTAATTGATGACACTTGCACTGCAGACCAAGCCTTTAAATTAGCCCGCGCAGGCACTTACCTCATTTGGAATGCAGACTTTCAAAATGCGCGTCAACTCTTGCAAGCCATCTCAAGGCGATTGGATAAGAGTCTTAAAAGAAGAGACCTTGCCCAGGGACGAACTTTAGCCAGGGCTTTTGATGAATTTAGGGAGGACCAAAAGAGCCGTGCACAGTTACTGGGCAAACTGCTCATACCAGTTGGTCCGGACCACAAAATTCATTTAAAGCGTGCACCTCTCATTGAAGAGGCCGCCGCTCAGGCGTACGGTCGCGACGTGCCTGCATACCTAGTCTCACTGAGGGAGTTGCAAGGAGTGATCAGTGCATTTGAGTGGCGCAAAAAAGGTGTCACTATCGATTTATCTGAATGCGGCTTAGCTGCCTTTAAGATCGCACCGCACTTCGGAGTGTTCTCCCCCATAAGGGGCGAATACCTGCGTTTGGTTGCGAGCGCACCATTGCCCGTATCACTTGAGTCGAGTTCTATGGCCTTTGATATTGGAACCGGTACGGGTGTACTCTCCCTCATACTTGCGCTCAGGGGTGTTACAAATATCGTTGCTACAGACCTAAGTCCCAGGGCTATTGCGTGTGCACTCGGGAACATAGAAGATCTTAAGTTGTCCTGCGCAGTAAAGGTTATTCAAACGCACTTATACCCGACTGACCCTAGCACTCACCATGCGCTAAAAGCTGCTTTGATCGTCTGTAATCCCCCATGGCTTCCTGCTCCGTCCAGTGGCGCAATAGATAGCGCTGTATTTGATCCAGACAGTCAAATGCTGAAAGGTTTCTTGAACGGGCTGAGCGAGCACTTGCTCCCCCAAGGTGAGGGATGGTTGATATTATCCGATTTGGCTGAGCATTTGGGACTGCGCTCAAGAGGCCAGCTCACGCAATGGATCGATGAGGCTGGATTAGAGGTGTTGGGTCGTTTGGATATCAGGCCTGAGCATAAGAAGGCACGCGATCCAAACGATCCTTTTTACGAAGCAAGGTCGCAGGAGCTCACCTCACTGTGGCGACTGGGCGTGCGCCGTTGAGGGTGTTTAGGGCGCTGAGGGCGCTGAGGGCGTTTAGGGACTTGAGGGATGTGGTCTTGAGCCTTGTAGCCTTGGAGCATTAGAGGCCCATGCAGACATAGGCTTTCAGACCATGGCTACGAACTGAAATCTATACAGCCACAGGAGCTTTAATTGCTGGATGGCATTCGTAGCCCAGAACTTCAAAATCCTCAAATTCATAATCAAATATGGAGGCTGGACGACGTTTGAGGTTAAGCCTTGGGTAGGGGAGCGGCTCTCTCGATAGCTGCAAATTAACCTGCTCGGTGTGATTGCTGTAGATGTGGCAGTCCCCCCCAGTCCAAATAAAGTCGCCCACATCAAAATCGCACTGCTGAGCAATCATATGGGTCAGGAGCGCGTAGCTCGCGATATTAAACGGCACCCCTAAGAAGATATCCGCGCTACGCTGGTACAACTGACAGCTGAGTTTAGGGCGAGCCCCGCCCACACCGGGCTGTGCGGGGGCGACATAAAACTGAAAGAAAGCGTGACAAGGCATCAAAGCCATTTTGTCCAATTCAGAGACATTCCAAGCACTGACGATCATTCGTCTTGAATTAGGATTTGATTTGAGGGTCGTCATCAAATCACTGATTTGATCGATATGTCCTCCCCCAGGCGTTGGCCAGCTCCTCCACTGCACCCCGTACACAGGTCCAAGGTCTCCGTTCTCTTTCGCCCATTCGTTCCAAATGCTCACGCCCCGGTCCTGAAGCCATTTGGCGTTACTGTCTCCTTTGAGAAACCATAGAAGTTCATAAATGATCGATTTGAGGTGCACTTTTTTAGTGGTCACCAAGGGGAACCCTTGTTGAAGATCAAAACGCATTTGATACCCAAATACACTCTTTGTCCCCGTACCCGTACGGTCCCCTTTGTCGACACCGTGCTCGAACACGTGTTTCATAAAGAGTTCGTATTGATTGCTACTCGCTGTTTGGGGTGAAGGATCTTTATTCATTACTTTTTTAATGCTGTGTGTTCGATTAATCAGTCAGATTTTAGTTCTGTTTTTTTCTCATTGATTCGGACTTTGTTTACAAAGAGTTGATCACTCGCCCGGGATTAAAGATGTTTTGTGGATCAAGTGCTCTTTTAATAGACCGCATGAGCGTGAGTGCGGTTGGGTCTTTGTAGTCTTTTAAAGTGTCCACTTTTAGACTACCCACTCCGTGCTCTGCAGAGATCGAGCCCCCGTACTCCATCACACTGTCGTAGACCAGGGTGTTGATGTCGTGTTCGTACTCTGTTAAGAATTGTTTTGAATCAACGCCCTGAGGAGCTTGAACGTTGTAGTGCAAATTTCCATCACCCAGGTGGCCGAAGTTAACAATATTGACGCCTTCTATTTTTTTTGCAATGAGTGCGTCTGTGTGCAGTACAAAGGGTGCGATTTTGGAGACGGGGATGGAGATGTCGTGCTTGATGTTCAAGCCCTCAGTGGCTTGTGCCATGGTGATATTTTCTCTAATTAACCAAAGCGCTTTGGCTTGGGAAAGGCTCTCTGCGATGACGGCGTCTGTGATGATTTGTGCCTCTATCGCTTTTTCCATCAAGCCCTCAAACTGCGCCCTTGCATGCGACTCAGACTCGTTGTCTGAGGCTTCTAATAAAATGCAGTACGGATTTTGCTTCCAAAGCGGAACATTCATCTGAGGAAAGTGTTTATCCACCAAACTCAGCGCAAATTGTCCCATCACCTCAAATCCGCTCAACGCTGGACCTAAGGTGCGGTGGGCAAGTCCTAGCAGTTCGACCGCTTGTTCAATGCTTTGTACGCCCGCCCAAGCAGTGAGTTTTGCGGCGGGCATGGGATAGAGTTTTAAGGTTGCTGCGGTAATGATCCCAAGCGTTCCTTCACTCCCAATGTACAGATTTTTAAGGTCATAGCCCGTGTTGTCTTTGCGAAGTCCTGATAAACCGTGCCAGATGTCCCCTGTTGCACTGACCACCTCAAGCCCCAGGCACAACTCGCGCGCGTTGCCGTACCTGACGACTTGCGTGCCACCCGCGTTGGTGGATAAGTTTCCACCAATCGTGCAACTGCCCTGAGAGCCAAGGCTTAAGGGAAATAAGTAGCCCGCTTGCTCGGCAGCTTGTTGAACTTGTTGAAGCACACACCCCGATTCAACAGTCATCGTCAGATTCGAAGCGTCCAGTGCTCGCACCTTATTCATCCGCTGCAAGCTTAGTAAGATTTGCGTACCTGTCTCGTTCGGGATAGATCCAACCACCATGCTTGTGTTGCCACCTTGGGGCACGATGCTTACGTTCTCTTTCAGACAGGCTTTGACGATCAAAGACACCTCTGCAGTCGAGCTAGGACTCACTACAGCGAGCGCTTTGCCCTTGGCCCTTTTTCTCCAGTCCTGCTCGTATTTAGAGAGGTCCCCACTTGTTTGCACATGAGTTGGGCCAACGATGCTTGTTAATTTATTTAAAAATTCGTTCATTGTTGCAAGGCTGTCTGAGCTGTAAAGAGAGGGGTGACTTGGGTTAACAAAGAGCTGGGCACTTTGCGTTCATGACGTTTGGTCGAATGACTCTTTTGAAGCTGAATCTTCGCTTTGATTTGCGTTTTGAAATCTATAGCGCACATGCATTGCACAAGCTCCAAACAAGATGATACAAATCAAAATTTCTAAACCAGCATAGAGTTTACTGGGATATGCATCCCCCCAGGTCCGGACCACACCTTCTATGAAGTAAAACCAAATCCAAAGACTTAACCAACGGTAGGTGTAGAGGCGGTTCTTTAAGAGCCCCGTGAGTGGAATACAAAGGGGCAGCGCTTTCAGGCATAGCCAAGAGCCCCCGGGACGCAGCGGTGCCAACCAAAGTTCCCATAAAACGCTTAGCACTATTAAGGCCACTAGGGCTGCAATAGAGACGCGTTGTGTCAGTCTAATGCTCAATGGGGGTTCTGACTCAGGCACTGATCCATCCAAGCGGGATGCTTCGCTCATGTGTAATGATGTTTTGGTGATCAAAGGGTCTGTATCAGTTGTAAGGTTGGAGCTAGGGTTGGGGTTAGGGTGATTAGACAAGATATTCTTTTGCTCAGTGGTGGGCCCTAAGGGGCCCAAATGGTTCCAGGATTTTCGAAATGATTTGTAAATGGAAGCAGCTTTGTTTGAAAGTTAACACTTAAGAACTCTTGTTGCAGAAATTTCTGCAAGATAATCGAAGTTCTCAAAGTAATCATTTTTTTCGGATTCTCACCCCGAGTCGTATCAGTTCTCCTCCACTCCATGATTGTCTCTTATCTTAAAGCGCTTGTTGAAAACTTAACGGAGTTCCCGTGGAAGCGGTGTGCGTTAATCGTTTTTGAGCGGTTTCGGGAGGACCGATTGGCTCAAACAGCGGGTAGTTTGACCTTCACCACCTCCATAGCCTTGGTTCCCTTGTTCACGGTCGTTTTAGCGGCCTTTACGATTTTCCCCATTTTCGGGCAGTTCCAAGCCGGGATACAGCGTTGGTTGGTGGAGAGTTTGATGCCCGAGAGCATCTCCCGCCAGGTGCTGGGGTATCTCACCCAGTTCTCCTCCAAAGCCAGTCGATTGGGAGTGGCAGGTTTCGCAGCGCTTGTGTTTTCTGCCCTTGCGTTGGTGTTGACCATCGATCACACCCTCAACGCTATTTGGAGAGTGCGCACTCACCGCTCTTGGATCAAGAGGATGGTGCTTTACTGGACGGCTATGACTTTAGGCCCGTTGGTAATAGCACTTGGACTTTTTTTGATGTCCATGGTCTTTAGCTATACGGGGGATACGATGCCCCTGTTCACGACCTTATGGAGCCCCGTATTAAGCATCACTGAATTCATATTGTTAGTGGGTTGTATCAGCGCACTTTACCGTTTCACGCCCAATACGCAGGTTGAGTCCAAGCACGCTTTGTTGGGTGGGGCCACTGCAGCTGTTGCGCTTGAAGGGGCTCGTAAATTACTGACTTTGTATCTGGGCAAGATGTCCACTTTCTCAGTGGTCTACGGCGCTTTCGCAACTGTGCCTATTTTGTTGGTGTGGATCTACACGCTTTGGGTCATTGTGCTGGTGGGGGCGGTATGCGTTTCTTGTCTTCCAGCACTTTTGCAAGACCGCGTGCGCTCAGGGGGTGGGCCAGGCTGGCGATTTCAACTGGCAGTCGAGTGCTTGCAACTACTCCACCGCGTTCAGCAAAACAATTCAAAGGGTCTCAACCTTTACGCCATGGCCAAACTGTTGCAGGTGGACCCCCTTGAGTTAGAGGATGTGGTGGAGCAATTGGTCGCGATGGATTGGATTGGTTTGCTGAACGAGGAGGTCCAGGGGCAAATACCGCGTTACGTTCTCCTAACACTCCCCCAGCAAGCCCGGTTGAGCGACTTGCTGGGTGGTTTCTTGCTGACCCCAAGCAATGAAACAAGGGCAATCTACTTAAGGTTTGAGGGACTTAAGTTGGACACGTTATTGGATTGAAACTGTGTATGCTTGCGAGGCATTCAAAATCAAGGCCTTAAAAATCCAAATTTACAGTTTAATTGTTTGTGTAATTTAGAATTTGTGTTGGCATCAAACAAACTAGGGTAGGGCAGTGATTTCACTTTAATCGATTTAATCACTTTGGCTGAGTGTTAAGTTTAAATTAATCAGATGTACGCGACCAGATAGCCATGTCCGTATTAAAGGGTAAGTCTGAATCAATAAAAAAGGCGCCGAGAGTTAAGTCGGCGCCGTTTCTTTTAACGATTGAAAGTTATCGTAAAGGTTACCAGCTACTGTCGTCTGATCCTCCGCCTGATGAGCTGTCATCCCAGCCAGATCCAGAGCCCGAGTCGAATGAGCCGATATCAGGGGCTTGGGGTTGATCAAACGGGACATAGCCGCCGTTGTTTTGCAAGCCTGCTGAGTTGTCGCTGTGATGCTCGCCGCCCTCCATG
>CAJAYT010000031.1 GCA_903949285.1 uncultured Burkholderiales bacterium | reverse complement strand
GAGTATTAGTTCCTACGAGCTGCGAATGCATTGCATGCACGAAATTGCGGACTTTACCCGGCATAGTTTCAATGCTTACTCTCCAATGAAGAAGAGTGAAGAGAAGAAAGATGATAAAAAAGAAGAGAAGAAGGAAGAGAAGAAAGAGGAGAAAAAGGAAGAGAAAAAGAAAGATTAATTCAGCTTCCGAGTGCTAAAGAAATAATGCTCTATCTGACCTGTGCCTTTGCGTGATAACCGTTTTTAAATAATTATTCTCATTTATAAAATGTATGAGAGCTAATTTTTATTTTTTAAATCGTTTAACTCTTGCATTCATCTCGGGGATTCTTTTTGGTTGCGGCGGCGGGGGAGGGAACGGTGCCACCACAGCTTCTACTCCTGTTCCTTTGCAACAAACACCAGGTACTTACACCCCGCCCTCTCATCATTACGCAATACCCCCTGTCTCTGTGGTTGCGCACACAACGGGTTATCCCTTCTCCCTAAGCCCCTCAGATCTGCTACTTCATTACGGATTTCCAACTACATCCCCTGTTGCGCCAACCTCGGCCGTTTATCAGGGAACGGGGCAAACAATCGTAATCATTGATGGCCCTGGGCTGTCTACAGCAACTATTAATTCTGACTTAGCAATTTTTGATGCGCAGTACAACTTACCCAATTGCAATCTTCAGGTAATTGATCAAAGCAATGGTGCACAGTCATACTCAGGATATCAAGAAACTGCGTTAGACGTTCAGTGGGCTCACGCCATTGCCCCTCAAGCAAAAATCGTATTGATCGTCACGCCGGATAATTATTTAACTAGCGTAATGACAGCTCTTCAAACTGCGGTTCAAGTGCCTAACGTGACGGTAGTTTCAATGAGTTTTGGTGCAACTGAGTTCTCTGATGAAACATCAAGTACATATGATGGTTTTTTTAGTCGTTATCCCCAAATTGCTTTTTTAGCATCCTCAGGCGATAACGGCGGTGGAACCAGGGGTCAAAATTATCCAGCTGCATCACCTTATGTTACTGCTGTTGGGGGGACCTCTATTACGTCCCTGCTAACTCCAAGCGCTAACACGACCAGTGAAACATCTTGGTCAAACGGGGGAGGCGGCCCCAGCGTTTTCGAATCAATGCCTGCCTATCAAGTTAACTACATGAACGTCAATCATGATAGCGTTTTAATTGCCAATAGCGGAAAGCGTGCAGTACCCGATGTTGCCTATAACGCAGATCCACAAGCAAGTCCTGTAGGCGTAGTGATTAACGGACAATGGAATTATTTCGGAGGCACCAGCTCTGGAGCTCCTCAGTGGGCTGGAATTTTAGCCGGCCTCTCCCAGTACTTAAGCGCAAATGGGTACAGTTTTTCTAATTTGCTGCTTCAGGCCAATGGTCTCAATACTATTTTGTATAAACTTGCCATCAATAAACCCAATAGTTTTTATAACGTAGCAACGGGTTCAGACGGATATTGTTCGTTATGTTATGCAACAGTTGGCTACAACGACGTAACAGGCTTGGGTGTCCCAATAGTTAGTAATTTTTACGCTAATTTTGCTAGTTACGCACACTAACAGCCTTGTTTTGTAAAGCTGAAGTTTAAGTTGATGGCTTGACCATGAGATCAGTCTCATCAATTTCAAGTCCCTTTGCAATAGCAACGGCAAATGACTTGCAGACCTTAAAAAGGAGCCTATTCGGCACACCACGGCCGTAAGGTACAAAATACTGAGTAGTCAATACAGGCTTTTGATCTATTACATTTACATCAAAATTAAGCGCTGTTACTTTTTCATTCAAAGTGTCTTTTAACGAAGTAATATCGTCTAAGGTTGCCCAGTCGTTTGCTTTGCACACAGCCTTTAGGACTAGACATCTAGAGCTAGCATCGATCAAAACGGATAGTGGAAATTCGAGTCCTCCCAGAATTGCTATCTCAGTTGGGGAAGTGCTTCGGCAGATAAAGCCTTTCATTGAGAAGAACTGCTCAATGAGTGAAGCTTTTAGCTCAATGGGTTTCCAAACTGTTTGGTTGGTATCTTCAATTTGACACCGTGTTTCTTCAACCAATTCAAGAATATGTGCTGCAGCTGTGGGAGCGGTTTTACGCTCTACCTTGTAGTTGTCTACGAGTAAATAGGTCAGCATGTTTGCGATTTCATCAAAGGTTGATATCGCTATCCGCATAGTTGGTGGTGCCGTTTGAACGATGGGGTTGGATTGAGATATCCTTTCTTTAGGAAATATGTATGAAACAAAATTATTTTGATCGGCAATCAGATTGTCAATATTTGCATTAAATAGATAATGGCGAGTTTCTTTCTTCTCTACAACTAATTCATGAAATTGGGTAACAATATCAGTGATGAGTTTCTTCGGTTCCCCGTAAGTAGATAGATAATCAAAGAAGGAGAATTTATTTTTAATAACCTTAGGTGCTACAGGCTTTGCTGGTAGTAACGGAGTCGCCGAAGATCCAGATCCAGTTGTAGTTACAGTAGTTGCTAAGGTAGGATATGAATTATGTGAATTGTTTTCCAAGGGCGTCAGCGGAGTGGATGTTGCTGGCCTTGTGAATTCAGTTGGTTTGCTTACTCCGTTGGGCGAGAGTGACCCGGCCGGCGAACGGGGCTGGTCAGGAGGCACTAGTTTGACATCCGATAAGTTAGACAGGGATGCGTCAATAAGTTTGCCATTCGAAACAGTGAGCCCTTTTAGGATCAACTTTTCCTGAACCTTCGTTAGAATAATTTTATCTAATCCATTGGCATTAAGGAATTGTGTAAACCTTTCAATCGTAAAACGATCGGCAAGACTCTGCGAATCCGCAATGTTTCCTACAAAATCACGCATGGATAAAGAGTCGTGCAAATTTTCTTCTAATCCTTTAGGGGATAATTTGAACCAATGCTGAATTAAATACGCCCTCAGCATACGGGAGATCTCATGTTCGTCCTCTATAGCTTTTAGTTTTACGTAATGAGGCTCGATCAGTGCAATCAATTCAACCCAGGGTACAGTTTGATCCATACTGCGCAGGAAGGAATTTCTGCGTGTTGATTTAAATGAAGGTTTATGTGGTTGATTTTCTAATTGATGAATTGAATGATTTAAATCATCGATGGCTTGGGTCAAATCCTTCGCCCTGGCGTCTAGGAGACTCGCGGTAACTTTAACTGAATTTAATTCTTTCAGTATTTCATTCTTTTTATCCGAAAGATTTTGAAGTTCAGACTCAATAGTTTTGAGATTACGGCGCAAAAAATCAATTTTTCTGTGACTTTCTTGCTTGGATATATTAAGAGTAATTAGTTCATCAGAATAGGCACTCAGTTCGTCCTTGTATTTTTCAATAGTAATTGTTACCAAGGGGTCTGAATGCGTTACGCCTGGCATGTGAGCACTTTGGGAAAGAGGTTTAGGTAATTAAAAATAATTGTTTGAGTAAATATCAATTTACCTACTATTTTCGACTCTATTTCACATTACTTTAGGACGGTCACGGAGCTTTCAAGAGATTTGGCCTTGGATTAATTCTTTATTATTACAAATTTATAGTGTAATTGGTCACTATTCCCATTCTAGTTTGTTAAGCAGGATGGGTCTGCTGGCCCCTTTACCCTTAGACTGGCTTGCTTTCTTTCTTTCTTTCTTTCAATGGGAAGGGTTAGCTCAGTCTCCTTCGTTTTAAATGGGTTTCCAGGATTCACATGCGTTATCTGATTTAACAACGGGGTAGTTATTCATTCTTTGAAATTTTCTTAGCAAAGGCGAAGTATTGAAATAGGATAAGCCACACCTTAGTTTTGTTGGCGAGGTCTCAGATGGCATTACATACCTGCACTCACTGCAGTGTGGAACTATATGGTTGGAGAAATGGTGCTCCTTACTCATGATTTGAAATCGGCTCTAAGCCGTTTGATTTCAATATTGAATGAGCACTTGGTGCAGCTAGGGCCATCAAAAACGCAGCACTGAGTTCGTCCCTTTTAGAAGACGCAGTTAATGCAGCTGAGAACATTGTGGTCCTTTGATACTCACTTGGTAATGGTCCCACGACTTCAAGGCCAGAGACTGGGCGTAGCTCACTAATATTTTGCAATGCATAAGCAGCTTCCCCTTTGATAATCAAATCTCCTGCATATCCACCTTTGACGCGCTTCGTTTTGCTAGCTAGCGAATCTGTTAATTTTAAATGCTTGATCAATTCTGCGACATACATTCCACTGACCCCGTCTGAGGTGTAGGCAAGGGACGGGGCATCGAGTAAGAATTTTTTGAAGTGTTCGGTTGTGCTTATATCTGGTTTTGGGGTTCCGGCTTTCATTGCTACACCAATTGCGGTACTGGCGATGTCTGTCCTAGGGGCTTGCAATATGTTAGCGTTTATTAAACTATCAATTCCTTCTTGGGTGAGAATTACTATATCTGCATCAATACGGTTGTTCATCTCTTGTAGTAGTGCCGTGGTTGGACCAAAATGAAAGTCGATAATAATATTTTCGAGCATTTCAAAATTTGGCGCAATTTCAAGAATTGCTGACTTAAGAGCTGTGGTGCACAGTATTTTCAAGAATTTTATTAATTTAATTAACAATGAGTCTATTATGCACTGGGCAACCACTCGCAAACAAACTTTATAGACACGTGATTGATTTTGATTAATTTAATTTTTTTGCTTTTATATTGGCGTCCTTTTTTCCTCGTAAACCCGAATGCATTCAGCTAATCTGCACCCAAAGAATAGGCTATATTAAATCCATACACATATCCCACAATAAACTCCCTGGAAATTTAATGAAATTAATATGTAAACGCGCCGCCTTTTCTGTAGCTCTTAGCTCGTTGCTTTTACTTGCGGGTTCCGTTTTTGCTGACCCAAGTACCCCTTACCCGTTACCCAAAGGGGACCCCATTAAGCTTGGGTTTTCCAAAGACGGATTAAAGCGGATTGACGACTTTATTGATGCAGAAATTTCTCAACATCGTTTGCCTGGAGCAGTCCTGGCGGTTGCACATCACGGTAAACTGGCTATTTATAAGGCTTATGGTCAAAGGGATCCTAATTCACAAGTCCCCATGACTCTGGACTCGGTGTTTAACATTGCTTCAATGACCAAAGTATTGGCCACCGTTGGTGCGCTCAGTATTTACGAGGAGGGGAGGCTTCCTTTAAACGCTCCTCTTTCTGATTGGTTTGAAGACTTTAAGAATTCGAGAGTTGCTGTAGTAGGACTGGATGGCACGATCACAACAAAGCCCGTTTTAAAACCGATAACTATCCAAGACCTTTTGCGTCATACCAATGGATTGACTTATGGGGGAAGAGGTGAAACTCCTGTGCATAAACTTTTTCCGCCCAGTTCGGCTGGAGCCTCTCTTGAATACGACGGCAACAGTTTTATTAAAAAAGTTAGTAGTGCACCCCTTTTGTATGAGCCTGGAACGGCGTGGGACTATAGTTTTGGATTAGATGTGCTGGGCCTAACGCTTGAAAAACTAGAGGGCACAACTCTAGAAAATATTCTCTCTAAACGAGTGTGGTCTAAAGTCGGCATGCCAAGCACTACATTTCATCCTGACGCAGCGCTGAGAACTAAATTAGGCCGACCATTTAATGTAGATCCTTTGACGGGTGCTCCTCAATCCATATCATTGTTGGACGGACAAACTAAATTTGATTGTGCGGGCGGTTGTGCGTTCAGTTCTGCAGGCGATTACATTCGCTTTGCTCAGATGCTACTTAATAAAGGGGAGATTGATCACCAAAGAGTACTAAGTCCCAGTACTGTTAAATTCATGACCTCTGATCATCTTGGTACAAATATTATTAACAATGTCGCTAAAACTGAGCCCGGTCGCGCAGGTTATGGTTTTGGGCTTGGCGTGGCTGTGAGGACAGTTCGTGGTGTTGGAGCCATTAACGGTAATGTTGGTGAGTTCACTTGGAACGGCGCCAATGGCACCATTTTTTGGGTTGATCCGGTCGCTGATCTAGCTGTCGTAATGATGGCGGCAACACCGGGAGAGATCCGTAAGATTTATAGAGAGAAGCTACCTGCTGTGATTTACGGCGCACTTAACGAGTAATTCTCAGAATTGATTCTTAAGGATGTGATGGATTTTAAAAATTTATTTGAAACTCCATCACCCTTTCATCAATACGATATACGCTCGTAGGTCCTGCATACAGTTGAGAATTTTCGTGGATACAAATCCACTCGCTTGGTGGGATGGTTGTTAGAGCCGGCGATCTCGTGATGGGAGATGACGATGGGGTCCTTTTTCCATCTTGCGCGGAAAACCCCGTCCTTTAGGGCGGGGATGTAGAGCGCGGCCAGCGAAGCTGGCCACTAATGCGGCGTTTGCTGCTGCTCTATGTATTGGCGAATGATGGCGATGGGAGCGCCACCACAGCTTCCGGCAAAGTAGCTCGGAGACCAGAGCGCCGTTCCCCAGAGTTTTTTGCGAATGCTGGGATAGTTCTTTTGCCGAATCATTCGGCTGGAAACGCCCTTCAAACTGTTCACCAAGGCCGACACAGAAACCTTGGGCGGGTAGT
>CAJAYT010000030.1 GCA_903949285.1 uncultured Burkholderiales bacterium | reverse complement strand
CGCAATAAAATGTCGCTCTTGGACTGGGGTAGCACACCGATTAACAAATCCTTAAATTTTGCATCGAGTTGTGCATCACTCATTGGATTTTCTAGACTGCCCAGAGCGTTGTCGATGAACTTCGTCAAAACTTGACCATTTTCAGTCGTAATGCTTAACTCCCCAGATTGCTTGGGAATCTTAGGATCAATCTCTACTTCAATTTTTTCTCTTAGAGACCGTGCGTCTGAGCGTTGAACAGCTTCATCTGAGTATTGGCGCTCACCAGCCCGCCCTTCTAGCAACGCAATGGCAACCGAGTGGTAAACACTAAACTTTCCCTCCAAACCTGTCTTTGGGGTCCTTTTGCCAGTTAACTCCAAAACCATTGGGTTAGCCCGCAAATGCACCGCCTTGATCTGCTCAGGACGAAGGTTATATTCATTTTTGAGCTGAATGGCCGCGTCCAAGGCGGGATGAATCACCACTCCACACGCAAAGGGCTTGTAGGTGTTTTTTAGTGTCTCAAAACGTACGCCCAACCCGTCTAATAGCTCATGATAATCATGCTTAGTACTCACTGCGTTGGCCCAGCCCACTCGAGCTTCAATCATTTGATCCGAGCTTGTAAAGTTCTTTTGCGCTAAAAGTGCAGCGAACAAACCGTTAGATGCTGCTCGCCCCGGGTTAAAGCTCTTATTCATGGAGCCAAAGGAGTCTCTAAATCCAACCGGCTGGGACGCAGCCAGGCCCAGAGCCCATATCATTTGCTGCTCACTCAACTGCATTAAACGACCAATAGCCGCTGCAACACCCAGAGTTGCAAGGCCTGATACATGCCAACCAATGTCCGCGTGATTGGGCGCTATGGAGTTGGAGAGTCGGCACATTAACTCGATTCCAAGGTAAAAAGCATTCATAAACTCTCGACCGCTGATGGGCTTGATCTCAGAGTAAGCCAAGAGCGCACTTGCTACTGGACCAGAGCAGTGAACATTGGTTAGTAGATGCGTATCATCGAAATCAAAAACATGGCTAGCAACCCCGTTGATAAAGGTTGCATTTAAGATGTCAAAGCGTTCAGGACGCCCCAAAATCGAGGCTTGCTTGGATCCACTGACAAGGGACAAACTTTCTACTGAAATATTTACCGCAGGATGCCTAGAACTCCCCACAGTCACACCTACAAAATTAACCAACGCGCGCTGGGTTTGTTTGATTACCGCAGCCGGTAGGTCCTCATAACGGGTAGAGAGTGCGTAACGTGCCAATATTTTTGTTGCGTCCTTACCATCATCCGTAATGCCCTTGGACGAGGGCTCTGCTGCAAGGCTATTGGATACAGCAGGGATACTTAAGACTGAACCAACGCAGGAACCAGCAACGCCAGTCAATCCTTTTTTAAAGAAAGTCCTGCGGGGATTTTGCTGTGGTTCTTGAGGGTTGTTTTTCATGAGTGAAGTACAGTTCGTAGACTTTAAGTGGATCAGTTTGAAATCCACTAATAATCCGAGTTATGAGAGTTGAAGTGGAATGATTAAAGGTTTACGCTCAATGCTTAAAGCTTTAAGAGCTATTATTGTTGATACTCGCAACCCCAAGATCGATATTTTTATTGGTGTTTTCCTGCATAACACTGTACATCCACCCTATCGATTGATAGGGATAATTCAACTTACGCGTGCAACAGAGGAGCACAATTAACAATGACGACTCACACTTCTATTTACCAATAGGCAATTCAATGATTAGTCAGCACCAGGATGCAACCATTGGAGATGTTTTCTTCGAAGTTGCAAACAAGTATCCAAAACGTCCGTTTCTAATTGCCCCGGCCAATGCAGAGCGCGACTACGACCCGCAAGGTAAGTTATTGACTTATCATCAAGCTTCAAAAGAAGTTAGGGCTTTAATAGATCGTTACAAGACGGCTGGGTACGGGGTTGGGCACCGCGTAGCACTATTGCTTGAAAATAGACTTGAGCATTTCTTGCATAAAATTTCACTCAATGCTTTAGGAATATGCTGCGTTCCAGTGAATCCCGACTACAAACCCCGCGAACTTGCATACCTAATAGAGCACTCGCAAGTCGATTTGGTTGTATTGTTGTCCAAGCGTGTTGCGCAGTGGGAGGCTGGTTGCAGTGAATCAAAGCGGCGTCCCCAAGTTGTGGTGTTTGAGGATTTTGAACTAAATTTACCGACGGCTTCCAAACCTGCAACTGAATATGCGCCGCATTCACAAACAGCTGCTAGTATTTTGTACACATCCGGAACCACAGGGCGTCCAAAAGGCTGTGTGCTGTCCCATCGTTATGAAATTGCTGCAGGTGAGGCATATGTCAATCGCGGAGGAATGGCCAGTTTTCGTGAAAGTGGTGAGCGACTTTATAACCCGTTGCCCCTATTTCATGTGAACGCATCGATTTTGTCATTTTATGCAGTGCTCTTGACAGGGAGTTGCCAGGTTCAAACTGACCGCTTTCAAGCATCTCGCTGGTGGGAGGAGGTTTGCGAAACACAGTCGACTATCGTGCACTACCTAGGCGTCATTATTCAAATGCTTCATTTGCAACCCATTCAGGTACAAGAGCAAAATCATTGTGTTCGCTTCGGGATGGGCGCAGGTGTTGAGCCTCATTTGCATGCGTTGGCAGAATTGCGATTCGGATTTCCATTGTTGGAATTATGGGGAATGACGGAGAACGTTCGAATTTTGGTTGATAACCAATCGCCCCGCCAAGTTGGCACAAGGGCCTTTGGTCGCGCATATCCAGGCCTGGAGGTGCGGGTCGTTAACGATTTAGATATTGATGTTCAAGATGGACAACCTGGGGAGATGATTATTCGGCATTCAGAGGGTTGTCCAAGAAGAGACTTCTTCTCAGGGTATTTAGACGATGACGACGCCACAGAGTTAGCCTGGCGAGGGGGGTGGTTTCACACAGGAGATGTTGTCATACGCGATGATACAGGGATGCTACATTTTGTTGAGCGGCGAAAAAATATCATACGCCGTGCAGGAGAGAACATAGCGGCGGCTGAGGTGGAGGCATGGATTTTGGCGCATCCGGCAGTAGCACAGGTAGCCGTGATTGCGGTTGCTGACGAGATCCGTGAGGAGGAGGTATTAGCTTGTATCGTGCTTAAAGCGGATCAAGTTGGTTCCAAAGGCGCTGAGGCTAGCGAATTCACAGTGCGATCGATATTTGATCACTGCACAAGCGGGATGGCTTATTTCAAAGCACCTGGTTGGATCTGGTTTACTAACAGCATTCCTACCACGGGAACTCAAAAGATTCAAAAACATACCATCTTCGGTCCTGGAATTGATCCACGCACATTGCCGGGTATGAGAGATATAAGGGCATGGAAGAAACGCGATATTGTCAAGAAATGAGCTGGGTATTTAAGCATTGATCAAAGCCCATTCAATATGACATTTAGTAGCTATTGGGCCTAGTTGAAGCATAAAGTAACTCAGGATTAGCTATTTAGAAAGTGGTTAATTTAAAACCGCTCAGCATTATTGAAGTCAGAATATTAGAATACACCTCGCGTAAGTATCTAAAAATATTAGTCTGAATAAAAACTAGATATCAAGTGCGAAAATAATTAGTTGTCATTGACAAAATGGGAAGAAAATCAAGAATGCACTTAAATTTAAATACTGTTACCCAAGAATCATTACGTCAACAAATTATAGATGTAGGTTTTTGCATTGTTGAGCCTGATACTTTGGCAGAATTACTTCAGTTGCGGATGCAAGATCTATTACAGTTGGATATATATTGGGAGGATTTACATCAAGATAAGTTCCTTAAAGATCACGGTGCCTACAGATCCCGGCGTCACAGCAGCTACGTTGTAGACAACGGGTTGACCCACCTCACGCCCCATAGAGCTCATTGGCAGTCAACAGAATACAACGCCTTGCACGGTGGTATAAAACGTTTGTTTGAGCCTATAGACGAAGAATTAAACTCATCAACAGTGTGGTTACAGATAATTTCAGGCGTTGCAAAATTGGTGGATGGGATACAGAAAAATGATCAGTGGTATACCGAAGCACATCAATTTCGCATCAATACCTCCAATGGCTTAGGTCGACCCACGCCTGAGGGAGCCCACCGAGACGGAGTAGATTACGTTGCGATCATATTGATAAAACGTGCCTTTATTAAGGGGGGTGAAACCAGAATATTTGAGATTAATGGGAATGAGGGAATCCGGTTTACATTAGACAAGCCTTGGACCATGTTGTTGTTAGATGATCGCCGGTTGATACATGAAACAACTCCCATACAAGCACAAGGAGGGTGTGGATTTCGCGATACTTTGGTGTTGACTTTTAGGGCGAAGGGATTTCAAGATCCCGAGATTGGCTAGTACTGATTTTTTAAGTTTCTTATAAATTAAGACTTAAAGGTTTGATTTATGTGCGCATACCCACTGTGAAGTTTAGAGCGCTGAAATAGTATTGGAATTTATCCTAACGCTACACGAGTGAGTAACTGTTGAACTTAACTGAATGCTGAATAATAAAAATATCCTTGCTAGATGGTTCATCCGACGAAATGTGCATTTAAACGATATGACGCTCAGAAATAAAATTTTGACCCAAAAATTAGAAAATATTTATGGTCTCAAAAATGAACAACTCGAGGCTGAAATTATGTTTTATAGTGATGAGAGAAAAAGTAACGAACACAAAATCTAAATTGATTATTTCTCTTGAAAATCTGTAAGTATGGATTAAGAGAATTACTTAATTATTTCAAAAAGTAAAACTTCAATCGTTCAACGACCCAGATTAGGTAGCAAGGGACGCATGGAATTTAGGGTTGCTAATAATGTTGATCCATTGCTTAAAATGGTACAAGTTGCCGGAGAAATCAAACCGCTGGGTAGAGCTAAAGCAAGAGCAAGTGTATTTAAACTGGCAATTAAAGTACAGTTCTGTTTAATCAGTTTAAGTGCATCTCGACTTATATCAACCGCAGGGAGTAACAAGTGCAGCCCCTCCTTCATGAGTACCACATCAGCTGCAGTGCGTGCGATATCAGCTCCGTCCATTAAGGAAATACCAATATCAGCTTGCGCTAATGCAGGTGAGTCATTAACCCCGTCACCAACCATTGCGAACGTTCCGTGTGCTTTTCTGAGGTCGTGAATGATCGAGGCTTTCTCGTGAGGTAGAACCTCAGAGTAGACCGTGTCGATACCTACCATTTGCGCCACTCTCCTTGCAACACCCTCCTTGTCCCCAGACAGCATAACTATTTTATGAATACCTCTTTGTCGCATCCCCGACAGAATTGATCGTGCCTCTGGCCTTGGCTCATCGCTACAGGCGATTGCTCCAACCAGTGTATTGTCCACGGCGACCAATAAACCGATGTGACCCAGTCGATCTAGGCTCTGCATATAGGACTTTGCTTTATTTGTAGAAATATGCATTTGCCTAAGGTAGCGCTCGCTCCCTATATTTATGGACTTCCCGTGTATCTCTGCTTTAACACCGAGACCAATCTTAAATTGAACGTCCTCGCAAATCGGTAGTTCTAGACCGCGTATTGATCGTGCGTAGGTAACTAATGCGCGAGCTACGGGGTGGCTTAACTCTGTTTCAGCTGCAGCGGCTAGTTGTAAAACTGTATCTGAGCTTATATGAGCATCAAATGTCTTTACTTCAAGCACTGTTAATCGGCCACAAGTTAAAGTTCCAGTTTTATCAAAAGCAATTCCTTTCATGGTTGCCAAACTCTCAACGTGACGCCCACTCTTAATGAGAATTCCCTCTTGAGCAGCTCGTGTCATGGAAGTTAATATGCTGGTTGGGGCAGCAACTCTAATGCCAGTGCCGTAATCAACTATTGCAAGAGACATAAAACGATCAAGGTTTCCACTTGAGGCCAAGAGAGCAACGTTAGCTCCGAGCATGGGAGCAACCAGGTGATCTGCAAATTGCTCTGCATAATTTTGAATTCGTGTTTCCCCAATGGGTGCGGACTCTACCAATTGGACAATCTTGGATGCAAGGGTTTCATCGCCCGCCTCACTCACGCATACAGTGATTGATCCCTCGACAATTGAGGAGCCGGCAAATACCGTATCACCAACTCGTCGATTAGCGGGCATCGACTCGCCGGTGATATGGCGCTGATCCACAGCGGCTATTCCTAGGATAACTCTTCCGTCAGCGGGAACCAAATCTCCAGCAATAATCAGAACAATTTCGTTGGGAATCAAGGTTTGTGCAATTACCATCGTGACAGAACCATCTACCTCGAGTCGCCTGGCCTTTAGAGTGTGCAACTCCAACAAATGCTTAACGTAGCCCCGCGATTGTTGAGCAGTCCGTTCTCGAACATAGTCACCCAGATGCACTAACAAGGCCATTAAGGCCGCAGTCCTAGGTTGCTGTCTTAAAACTGCAATCGTGAGTGCTAGCCCGTCCAAGAAATCAACATTTAGCCTTTTCTCGAAAATTAAGGTTGATAATGCTCTTCTCCAAATTGGAAAACCACTGATTAAGATCAATCCAACACAGAGCAAAGGGCCAATGTTTGTACCTAACAGGAGTGCAGCGCCTGAGAGCGCAAGAGAATGGAGCGGTTTAGGGTCGAATAGAGCTGGTAGTAATTTAATATTTCTAAGGCGGGGTGGTGCATCTAGAAGTTTTGGAATGGATTTCTCTGCAAGTTTTAGAAAAAGTACTTCTATGGCACCACCATACTTAATTACAACTGAGGAACAAGCTTTATTGATGTTGAAATCATTCACAAATTCACAAGATCTTAACCTCTGCTCTAATTCGTTAGTCATCAGTTGATTGGCATTTAATCCAGAAATTCTCAGCCTGCAACGTCCGGGCATATCGTGGAGCACAATAAATTGATTAGGAGCTTGTTCTAGTCGTAGCATTTGAATTCTCTAGGGTCTACCAGATGCTCGTGATCTGCCGTGCTGGCGCGGCGTATTGATCCGACGATGATGAAAAGTTAGAAATGAATTAAATGCAAAAGTTCCTAATGAAATCCACATTGGTGTACCCCTACCGCGTGCACGGTTTAAAGAGGTAGCTATTGCTACTCCTATGGGTATTAAAACCTTGAAATCCAAAAAACCGTTGCTAGCTTGAAGTAAACCAACGTCGAGTTGCTCAGCCACTGAAACGATAGATTCAGCTATTCGAGAGTGATTTTCAGTGTATACAAATTCATTTTGTAATTTATTTTCAGAAAAAATACGCTCAGCTCCAGGATCAAGCAATTCAAGCCGCACCCGTACGGACGGATCATCGCGAAGCCGATTATGAAAGGCGTCGTCACCTGCGTTGTAGTTCACTACCAGGCTAGATGAGTATTGACTGGATTGAACCAAAGTCACACCTGGAATTGCAGAAATTGTCTGATTTAAACTTTTAAAAAATTCAGAACTTTCCTGTGCCCCCAAGACTCTGATTCGAAGCCTACCAGGAATGTGGTGCACGATCTGCCCATATTTCAAAGTTGTATCGGCATTAGATGACATATTAGTGCTTAGGGTGGCCTTTAATGACAGGATCTGGATTAATTAGCGAATGTTCCTGAGTGGTCGTCAAGTGTTGCTCTTGTTTGACTTCAGCAACTAGGTCACTGACTTGTTCATTAGCTTCAGCTATTATTTGACGAACTTTATGTGTAGCATTGAAACCAGCGCGAACCATGCCCTTGACAGCTGGGCGAACATAGCCACTGATTTCGGGGAAAATTTTGCCTAAAAGTATTGCTCCTGCACCTATGATGAGGCCGGGGAGTAATTCAACTTCGATTAGGGCAGCGCCGATGATGATTGCCGCTGTAGTGGCTAAGCTGGTTGCATCTTTGGATATTAAATCTTTGCCTCGCTCTACAATATTTTCACTCCATTTCATGTCCACACTTGAGTATTCGTGATTGTGTGAGCTGTCAGCTGACTTGCCGTTGCTACTTTGAAGTGATTGTTCTGCTGCGCCAATGAGGTTCTCGCTAAGAACATTGTTTTTTATGATGTCGGAGCCGTGTAATTTTGCTTCATGCTCTGTGTGAGCTGTATTTTTCTTAACGATTACCATGATTATTCCCTTGATCTAGCTAACCGAATTCAAATGAACTCTTAAAAATTATGCATAATTGATATTCGCATTATTCGACTATTAGATCTGTTCGCTTACGTACATATTTATATTAATGTTATCCAGGAAGAATTCATGTGATTCTGATACTATGTACTTACTTGCAGTTGCAGCTCCTATAAATTTTATTAAATTGTGAATTGTTTTTGTGCGTTTCTTTTTAAATCAATTTATTCCATTTCAGAATTAATATTTTTTGGATATCGTTAGTGACAGTTTTTAATATTTTTCGCAATCACTCCATCAAGTTCCTAGAGATGCGGAAAATAGCATTTACGTGGGCTGAATATGCAGAAGAAGAATACAAAATGAACTGCATCTACGAGGAGGGTGATATGGAGGATTTGGTACATTTCTCTAAGCCTGGTGCAAATGGAATTCTTTTGATTTCTCATCATATTTTGAGAATAAATGTGCGATTAGGAGCTTTACTGAGTCCATTTAAAAAAAATATAGAGCAGCAAATTGTAAAAAAAATCGATTTCTTATTGCTGAACTAATTAAGTTCATAGTCTTCGTTCAGTCATCTTTAAAAATTTAATGTTTGCGTTTTACATGCGAATAAGCATATTTTTCTGAATAGGTATTGTCTGATATCGCACGGACCATATAAGTACTTCATCTTAGACTGTTCGTCACACAATGCGTATGGTTAATGTATAAATCACTACTAGTGATTTCAAACCTTATGCGAATGTTTTTGCAAATTATGTTTTCTGAGGAATCAAAATGTCACAATCCAAATGTCCTTTTATTGGAGCGAGTGAAAGCAAAACTACTGTTGCTAACTGGTGGCCTTTTAAATTAGATTTGAGATTGTTGGATCGAAATGATTTTTCTATGAACCCCCTGGATCCTGGGTTCGATTATGCAGAGGCTTTCAACACCCTCGATTTGCAAGCGGTTGTTAAGGATTTAAATTTCTTAATGACAGATTCCCAGGAATGGTGGCCAGCAGATTACGGTCACTATGGTCCTTTTTTCGTTCGAATGGCGTGGCATAGTGCTGGTACTTACCGAATTGCAGACGGAAGGGGTGGAGCTGGCTCAGGTGCGCAACGATTTGCACCCCTTAATAGTTGGCCTGACAATGTAAATCTTGATAAAGCTCGACGATTATTGTGGCCTATTAAACAAAAATATGGGCTAAATTTGTCATGGGCGGATTTAATTGTTTTGGCTGGTACAGTCGCATTGCAATCAATGGGGACCAAAATACTCGGATTCGCTGGGGGCCGAGTTGATACTTGGTCGGCTGATCAAGCGTATTGGGGTAGTGAAAAGCATTGGCTTGGCGATGAACGATACTCTGGGGACAGAGTTCTCGATGACCCCTTAGCGGCTGTTCAAATGGGTCTCATTTATGTAAATCCAGAGGGACCAAATGGAGTGCCTGATCCACTTTTGTCTGCTGTAGATATTCGAGAAACCTTTAGTCGTATGTCCATGAACGATGAGGAGACTGTAGCCCTTATTGCTGGAGGTCATACTTTTGGTAAAACCCACGGTGCGGCCGCACCCGGTAAATATGTTGGTCCGGCCCCAGAGGGCGCCTCAATACAAGAGCAAGGACTGGGTTGGAAGAATTCCTATGGATCGGGCAAGGCTCGGGACACCATTTCTAGCGGTTTGGAGGGGGCTTGGTCAAATCATCCAACGTCTTGGAGTGGAGATTACTTTGATAACCTACTCGGGTATGAATGGGAGTTGACAAAGAGTCCCGCTGGAGCCCACCAATGGGTTCCTCAGAAAGGCACTTATCCAGGGTTGGTGCCTGATGCACACGACTCATCAATGAATCACCTACCAATGATGCTAACCACTGATTTGGCGTTAAAAATAGATCCAAGATATTCAGTAATAGCACACCGATTCCACAACAATCCAACTGAGTTTGTAGACGCATTTGCCAATGCTTGGTACAAACTTACTCACCGGGATATGGGGCCAGTTGATCGATATTTAGGAAGCTTAGTGCCCAAAGCGCAATTTATTTGGCAAGATCTCCTTCCTCCTAAAACAGGAGGTCTTATTGACGCTTTGGATATAGCAAGTTTAAAAGCCGTTATTATGAGCTCTAAGCTAACTGTTGCTCAACTCGTTAAGACGGCTTGGGCGTCTGCCGTAACTTATCGCAGGGGAGATAAAAGAGGTGGGGCCAATGGTGCCCGGATTAGACTCCTTCCTCAAAGAGATTGGTTTGTCAACGAGCCCCAAGAGTTAACCTATGTTCTAGGAATCATGGAACAGATTCAAAATAATTTCAACGCTCGGAACGATGGGTTCAAGTCCGTTTCCATATCAGATCTGATCGTATTGGGTGGATGTGCGGCTGTGGAGAGAGCCTCAAAAAATGCAGGGTTTGATTTGGTGCTTGTATTTACACCAGGCCGAACTGATGCCTTACAGGTTCAAACGGATATTGATTCTTTTGCGGTGCTTGAGCCACATTCGGACGGTTTTAGAAATTATTTAGGTGTCTTCAAACCTGAATCAGCGCCTGAACTTTTGGTGGATACAGCAGATCAACTCTCACTCTCGGCTCCGCAGATGACTGTGTTAATTGGAGGAATGCGAGTTTTAAATGCAAATCTAAATCAATCACCGGTTGGTGTTTTGACTAAACAAGTTGATACTCTATCAAATGATTTCTTTGTGAATTTGCTTGATATGAGTACAGTTTGGTTAGGTTGCGATTTACAGGCAAACTCAGAGGGTCGTTGCCGCACTTCTGGAGCACTGAGGTGGTCCGCTTCTCATGTGGATTTGCTCTTTGGTTCTAATAGTGAATTAAGAGCCATAGCTGAGGTCTATGCAAGCAAGGATTCAAAATTTAAATTCATCAATGATTTTGGACAAGCATGGACTAAAGTAATGAATTTAGGTTTCGTATTGTGAATGGCGCGACTGCAGATAACGTATTTGGATTTGGAAATTTTTTTAATTGAAAGTTTCGAAGTTATCTTTTATCAACTCAGCTAGAGTTAATTAGGCATCGCTAAGTCATAGACTAATCAATTCAAACGATCTATGTGTTCAAAACTTTGCTATTAGCGGGCTAAATAGCCCCCGTCGACTGGGTAAAATGAGCCTGTTACAAATGACGCTCTATCCGAAGCTAGCCAGGCAACAAGCTCAGCTACTTCCTCAGGGCGCCCTAGACGCCCTAGTGCATGAGCTGCAATCAATTCATCATAAGCTTGCGGCGTGTCAATCATTGCTTTTTCTAAAGGGGTATCAATATAACCTGGGCATACAGCATTGATTCTTAATCCCGATGTACCGTACTCCCAAGCTGCAGTTTGAGTCAACCCGATTACCCCGTGTTTAGCCGCCACATAAGCTGGTGAACGAGGCGTTCCAACCAAACCCAGTACTGATGAAATGTTGATAATTGAGCCGCTACCAAATGCCAACATAGCCGCAATTTGGGCTTGCATTCCATAGAATACACCGCTTAGATTGGTTTGAATTACTTTCTCCCATGCAGTTAGGGAATAGTCGGCTGTCATTGCTTTGACCCCGCCAATTCCAGCGCAATTGCACGCCACATCCAGGCGGCCAAATTTTTCTAACGCAGATTGCACCAATTTTTGACATGATACAGGGTTGCATACGTCACTGATGATTGCCAATGCCTCACCGCCTTGTTTATGAATGAGTTCACTCGTTTTCTGAATTGACTCTTCATTTAGTCCGGCCAAAATTACTTTTGCACCCTCTCTTGAGAGTGTCAATGCAATTGCTCTACCAATGCCGGATGATGCACCCGTTACTATTGCAATTTTATTATTGAGCATTTAATTTTTCTTTGATTTCATATTCATTTCAGCTTTCTGTGCTATTTGAATGTTTATTTGACAGTTACTTATTTTAAAAATTTAAATTAATATTTCTCGCGAGGAATTAATTAACGCGAATCATTTTTATAGAATTTTCGAATTGATTATTATGATGTGAATAAATTTCAAACTCCGTTCGTTAAAGAACAGATCTGATGGGTATAAGACAAGAAAATCATAGAAATTGAACTCAATAGATGTGAGTGCAACTCTTTGTAAGCAAGCCCCTTTAAGTTATGAGAAATCCAAGTTCAAAAACACGCACTACTCCAGGCGCCAAGGTAGTTACGGCTACTGAGGCTGTTCAACATATT
>CAJAYT010000029.1 GCA_903949285.1 uncultured Burkholderiales bacterium | reverse complement strand
GTCAAATTAAACTGCTTCAAAATTTTTTCGCTGACAAGCATCAAAGCTCCTGCTCCGTCAGAAGTTTGGGAGCTGTTTCCAGCGGTAACGCTACCCTCTCTTGCGAAAACGGCCCTGAGCTTACTCAACCCCTCTAGTGAGGTGTCCCGCCTGGGTCCGTCGTCTTTGGAGATGTCGTGCCACGTGGTTAGCACTTCCCCGCTTTGATCCTTCATTACCCGGTTTGGAACAGGCACTGAAATCATCTCTCGCTCAAAGTCCCCATTGGCCTGAGCGGCCAATGCTTTTTGGTGCGAAGACAATGCAAACGCGTCTTGAGCCTCCCGCGATACTTTCCACTGAGTGGCCACCTTTTCTGCAGTCAGGCCCATCCCGTAAGCAATGCCAATATTCTCATCCGAGAGAAACACATCTGGAGAGAAAGACGGGCTATTACCAGTCATGGGAACCAAACTCATTGACTCAACACCAGCGGCGATCATGACATCAGCTGCTCCCAACTGAATCCGCTCGGCTGCGCAAGCAACAGCGTTCAGTCCTGATGAGCAAAACCGATTAATGGTCATGCCACCCACCGTATTAGGGAGCCCAGCCAACAATAAAGCAATCCGCGCTACGTTCAAGCCCTGCGGCCCCTCAGGCATAGCGCACCCCACAATTACATCCTCAATCAGTGCAGGATCAAGTGTCGGGGTACGGGCTAAGAGTTGCTTGAGCGTATGAGCAAGCAGCTCATCTGGGCGCACTCTACTCAGCGATCCCTTGCCAGACTTGCCTATTGGAGTCCTAACAGCAGAGACTATATATGCGTCTTGAATTTTATTCATATCAATCTTTTAAAAGGTTAAATTCAGTTACGCAGGGGCTTACCCGTTTGTAAAATACTCATCACCCGCTCCATGGTTTTGGTCGTCCCAATCAATTCAATAAAAGCTTTTCGCTCCTGAGTGAGTAACCACTCCTCTGATACCAAAGTACCAGCATCTAAATCACCACCCGTTATCACATGAGCGATTTTTTGAGCAATGAAAGCATCATGCTCCGATATAAAACCCCCGTCCCGCATATTGATCAACTGCGATTGGAAGGTCGCCGCCACAGAACGCCCCGCAACAGAGATCTTTCTCCTTAAGGGGGGTCTGTAAGATGAGGCGTGCATGGCTTTTACCTGTGAGAGTGCGCAAAACAAAAGCTCATGAACGTTGGAGACCAAAATATCTGAATCCTTCAGATAATTCATCTTCACAGCCTCCTGCGCAGAGGAGGAGACTTTGGCCATAGCAATATTTTCAAATGAAAGTTTCAGTGCGTCGAGGTAGTTTTGGTTCCCCGCCGAATTAACCAACTGATGCGCTCGTATTGCAGCCTCCTTGACCCCGCCTCCTGCGGGGAGCAGCCCTACCCCAATTTCGACCAACCCTATATAGCTCTCGGTGTGTGCGACTCGCTTGGCTGCATGCAGCAAAAGCTCACACCCCCCGCCCAGAGCAATACCAGAAACAGCACAAACCACGGGCACTTGCGCGTACTTCACGCGCATCATCGTGTCTTGAAACGCTTTGACAAAGGGCTCTACGCCGGACGGACCCGACTGCATGACCATGGGCATGGCCTTCTCAAGGTTGGCTCCTGCAGAAAACGGTCCACCGGGGTTACCCAGTTGCAAGGAAGTGGATTGCCAAATCACAAGCCCTTCATAATCACGCTCAGCCAAAGTGATTGCCCGCTCAATACCCTCTAAAACATCAGGACTGAGCGTATTCATTTTGGTTTTGAAGGTTGCAATCAAAACTCTCTCAAAGCCCGCCGTAGATGTATTGATCCAAACTCTGATATCTGAATTCTCAAAAACTGTTTCGCCAGCCGTTTGCGCAGCAACCGAGGCGTCACCAAAGAGGGACGGCGGGAATAATTGACGAGCGTACACAGGCAGAGTGGATTTACTCAAGTATTTGTTTTGCTCAACCGACCAAGAGCCCTCGCGCTGATGGACTCCGCCTCGAGTCGCAACCTCACCCTTTGTCACCCAAGCAGGCAGTGGCTCCTTGCTCAAGGTCTTACCGTTTACTATATCTTCCTCAATCCAGGCTGCGACCTTAAGCCACCCCGCTTCTTGCCAGTCTTCAAAGGGGCCCTGACTCCAGCCAAATCCCCAACGCATCGCTAGATCTACTTCACGGGCACTTTGGGCTATAGATCCTAGGTGAATCGCTGTGTAGTGGAATATATCTCTGTAGATAGACCACAAGAATTGAGCCTGATCATCATCTGTTTCTCGCAGTAACTCAATTCTCTCCCCTATGGGTTTCTTTAAGATACGCTCAATAATGGGCCGAGCAAGTCCAGTGCTTGGCACGTAGTCCTGCTTGTCCTCATCAAAGACAAAGATATCTTTTCTTACTTTCTTGTAAAAACCTTGCTTGGACTTTTGTCCCAAGAAACCATTTGCAACAAGTTTTTGTAATACGCTTGGGGTTTTGAAAATAGCGGCGAACGAATCAGCGGGTAAGCTCGTCTCCATCGTTTTAATGACATGCGCTAAGGTGTCTAAGCCCACAACGTCTGCCGTTCTAAAAGTTGCAGACTTAGGTCTCCCAAGCTTGTTGCCCGTTAAAGCATCTACAGTATCAAAACTGAGATTGAATTTCTTAGCCTGTGCAAATACCGCCAATATAGAAAATACACCGACTCTATTGCCCACAAAGTTGGGCGTATCCTTGGCTCTGACAACTCCCTTGCCCATCACCGTTGTCATCCAAGTCTCTAGTTGATCCACTACGCCAGGATCGGTCTGCGCAGTTGGGATCAACTCCAGTAAATGCATGTACCTTGGGGGGTTGAAGAAATGTACTCCGCAAAACCGACTCTGGAGCTCCTTTGGAAACCCGCTGGACAACTCAGTAATCGATAGGCCAGATGTGTTGGTCGCAAAAACAACATTTTCTTTAAGGTGAGGAATGACTTTTTTGTATAAGTCGTGTTTCCAGTCCATTCGCTCAGAGATGGCCTCGATCACCAAGTCACACTCTGTCAGTAGGTGTAGATCAGCACCGTAATGCCCCGCCCTTATCAGCTCAGCGTCTTCGGGCAGTCCAAGCGGGGCGGGTTTTAGTTTTTTGAGAGCATTGATGCTGTTGGAGATTATTTTGTAGGCCGCCTCTCCGCCCTCACTAGAGGTCTCTAAATCGAACAAAATAACTGGAATTCGCATGTTGATACAGTGAGCTGCAATTTGCGCCCCCATCACACCTGCCCCGAGGATGGCCACGCGGCGAATTGGATTGGTACTCATCAAAAACCTTCTCGTTATATTAAAACAGTTCGGCATCTAATGCCATTAAATTGCTTGACCCAGCGCGAGCCAGCTTTATAAGGGTAGAGGTCTCTGGCAACAAACGTGCAAAATAAAATCTTGCAGTTGCAAGTTTTGCTTTGTAAAAATCATCTCCACTCTTGAGCTCCTTGAGCGCTATTTTTCCCATCTTTGCGAAAAGATACGCATATATCAAATGCCCCAATATTCTGAGGTAAGGCGTCGCAGCAGCGCCCACCTCATCTGCATTCATCATCGCTTTCATGCCGATTTCTTGGGTGAGTTTCTCAACCTTAGAGGCCAGATCGGCCAACGGATCTATAAATTCACTCATCTCCTTTCTAACGCCCTCTTCGTCTATGAACTCTTGAATCTGACGTCCAAACTTCTTCAAACTCTTGCCCATATCTCGAAGCACTTTGCGGCCCAATAGATCGAGTGCTTGAACCGTATTGGTACCCTCATAAATCATATTGATTCGAGAGTCGCGAACAAATTGTTCCATCCCCCACTCAGTAATATAGCCGTGACCACCGAACACTTGCAAACCCTCGTTACAGGACGTAAAAGCGTTATCGGTCAAGAAGGCTTTGATAATCGGTGTGAGCAAAGTAACCAACTCTGCAGCGTCTCGTCTTGCGTCCTCATCTGGGTGACACTGCTCTGTGTCGATCAATAAAGCCACGTAGTAAGAAAATGCACGCCCCCCTTCTGCGTAAGCGCGTTGCGTTAAAAGCATTCTGCGCACATCGGGGTGAACAATGATGGGATCCGCCGGCGAGTCCGATTTCTGACTCCCTTTGAGGCTTCGCATCTGGTGGCGTTCTTTGGCGTATTTGGCTGAGTTCTGATAGGCCACATCTGTGAGCCCAAGGCTTTGCATGCCAACACCCAGTCTTGCTGCGTTCATCATCACAAACATCGCTTGAAGGCCCTTATTGGGCTCACCCAACAGTGTCCCAATCGCACCGTCAAAATTCATCACGCAAGTAGCGTTCGCGTGAATACCCATCTTGTGCTCAAGTGAGCCGCAGCTTAACTTATTTCTCTCCCCAAGCTCTCCCGCCTGATCGAGAGTGTATTTTGGAACAATAAAGAGTGAAATACCTTTAGTGCCCTTAGGCGCGCCGGGCAAGCGAGCTAACACCAAATGAACAATGTTTTCAGCTAAATCGTGCTCACCACTGGAGATGAATATTTTTGTGCCATGTAAACTGAACTGGCCTCCCCCGATATCCTCAGCTCGGGTTTTCAGCAACCCCAGATCAGTTCCGCAGTGAGACTCAGTCAAGCACATCGTACCTGTCCAGTGTCCTGAAACCAGTTTAGGCAGAAATATTCTTTTTTGCTCCTCTGTGCCGTGGGCGTGTATGCACTCATACGCGCCGTGTGATAACCCGGGGTACATCGTCCACGCTTGATTAGCGGCGTTCAGCATTTCGTATAAAACACTGTTGGCCAACTTGGGCAGGTCCTGCCCTCCATAGGCACTGTCACACGCTAGGGAAGGCCAGCCTCCTTGCACATAAAGTTCATAGGCTTGTTTGAATCCCTCAGGCGTTGTGACTTCTCCATTAGAGCTGCGGGCACAGCCTTTTGCGTCACCAACCTGATTAAGGGGTTGAACCACCTCTTGCGCAAATTTAGCCGCCTCCTCCACAATCAGTCCGAATGTGTCTTCGCTGAAGTCTTTATATTTCTCCATCAATGCGTATTGCGCACTCACCCCAAGTAGCTCGTTTAATACAAACTTGATATCTCGAATCGGCGGGTTGTAATGAGGCATTTTGTTATTCCAGACTAAATGAGAGGCTGATAAGTAATAAGAGTTATAACGTTATTGCTATATTGCGATATTGCGAAAGCTTTAAGAGCTTTAAGGTTTTTGAGTTCCATCACACTCTTGATGTTCGTGCATTTTCAAACCATGACGCGACTGAGTTGAATGACACTTGTTAATTTGTCTATGCTTGTGCATATGAGCCTTTGAGCGCATGAACCCATGACCGCTTGAACGCTTGAACGCTTGAACGCTTAAGAGATTGAGATTTTGAATACTGGTTTGCTTGAGCATGAGTTACCCACAAAAAAATCATGCAAGTACTCAATCAAACCTGTATGTAGTGAGTTTTCAGCGCCCGGTCTCATCGCAAACGTAATACTAACTTATGCTTTGAAAGAGGGTTATATTATTTAATCAGAATAAACCCTAACGGAGCTTTAATCAGTTTGATCCGTTGGGCGTTCATAGTATGTGTAGTATGCGTAGTGAGCTGGTTCAGTTGATTCAACACGTCATATCTATGAACTGCTACGCTTAAAAGTCCACACAAAGGAAAGGGGTTAATTCTTTCCCATCAACCCCCAATGCGCTGCAATCTCACCCACAGGCATATCCGCTTCCCCCATGATTGAATTTAGAATTCGCTCGAGGTTTATGCGGCCCAATCTGGGCTCGACCAATTCTCTAAACTTATCAATTAACTCTTGATCAGTCAAAGGGTCGTCCGGGTCCCCGTGGCGCGTCATTTGGTGTTGTACCAATACCTGTCCATCACTGAGCTCAATTTCAACCCGAGCGGACCTCTTTGTTGGGTAATCATTGGCGCACTCTTTGTCCAAATACAACTCAACCTTATCTTCTAGCTCGCGCACGACTGGATCTCTCAAGCTGCTCAGCAAAAAGGCATCCTCTCTAACCCTTCCCAATACGAGTCTTGCTGCAACTGTATAAGAGACACTGAATTTGCCCTCGAATGGTGTTTGAGGGTGCCGGTAAGCACACACCTCCACTGTTTGCCTGTAGCCACCCACCCGAATTCGTTTGATGTCAGTGAGATTAAATTTGTATTGAGCCATTAAATTTGCGACTGCGTCAATGGCTGGGAATGTATGACCACAGCAACCGTGGTTTTTAAACGTGATGGTTGAGATACTGTAGTGTTCACCCAGGGCATCAAATATTTCACCCCACCTTGGCTCCTTGGACATCGCAGCACCAAAACCCGCGTCGCCCTCAAGTAACTTGGGTGCCCCAGTCATACCCACCTCGGCAGATAGAGCTGCCGAAAGACCCACCTGTGCAGCGTGCCCTGCATGCATAGGCTTGGACATAGAGTCAGATCTAAATGCCTCTTGTAGACCACTTGCAAATGTACCTGCAATGGCCATGGCTGAGCATGTCTGCTGCACCCCAAGCTTCAAAAGTGCTGCACAAGCCGCAGCAGCGCCAAATACACCCACGGTACCTGTTGTATGGAAATAAACGTAGTGACTAGGTTGGATCACGCGACTAATCCTCGTAGAAACCTCATATCCCAAAATAATCGCTCTCAATAGATCATCTAGTGAATAATCACGCGCCTGTGCAAGTGCAAACACGGCTGAGATCGTAGGGCTTGCTGGGTGGTACCCACCGTCACGGTAGATATCATCAAACTCTGCGATGTGGGATATGGTTCCGTTTAAAAAAGCCGCCGCTCGCGGCGCAGCGCGCAGGTGCGTACCCGCGACAGAGCATAGCCCTAATTCACGCAAGTCATACAAGTCATCCTTGTATGAGAGCCTTAAAAGATCTGCAGTATGCGAGTCAGCACCAGCAATCAACGCGCCCTGCCAATCCAGTAAAGCGCGCCTTGCATGATGGAGCGTGTCTGAATCAAACGTTGCATCCCGTTTGGCGTAGATAAATTCAGCAAATCTTTCTAAGATAGTCATTGTGTTACCCGAAACAGCATTACTCAAGATCTTTTGGCTAAGACGTCATCACTCAGGCTTTGCACCAGACGCTTTGACAATAGGCGCCCACATTGAATAATCATTACGAACGTACTTTGTGAACTCAGCGGAGCTCATCGGAATAGGATCTACTCCCAAATCATTCAACTTTGATTTCACATCGCTACTGGTTAATATCTCTACGACTGCTTCATTTATTTTTTTGGTCAGACTTGGGCTCATCCCACTCGGACCGAAGAGCCCAAACCACGTACTGGTTGTCAAATCAACCCCCACCTCACTCAGCGTTGGGACACTCGGCAGGGTACTCATCCGTTTTTTAGAACTGACCGCCACCGGTATCAATTGACCCGCTTTGATAAGCGGTATTACAGAGGGTGCTGTTGCAAACATGAAAGATATCCTCCCAGCAACCAAATCCCTTGTAGCCTCTGCCCCCTTGTAGGGTATGTGCGTTGCATCGATATTGGTTTTGTGTGTAAACAAATAACCAACCAAATGAGCAGCCGTGCCAATACCTGTAGAGGAATAATTGAGTCCATCGCTATTGGTCTTGGTGTACTGAATAAAATCTTTCCAGTTGTTCACACCGATAGTGCTAGGTACCACTAGTACAGACGGTATTTCTCCAAGCATTGCAAGGGGTTGAAGTGAGACTTGTGGATTAACGGCAAGGCTTTTAAACAACGTCGGATTGATCGATATGGGCCCAATGGAGGAGGCCAGTAAGGTATAGCCATCCGCGCTCGCGTGGCCCACCGTCTCTGTACCCAGGTTTCCTGCTGCACCCGCTTTATTCTCAATGATCACAGGCACTTTCCACTTGATACTCAGTTGATTTCCGACTTCGCGGGCCAAGATATCCGTTGTGCCACCAGCAGTGAAGGAGACAATGATTTTGATTGGTTTCTCGGGGTAAGTCGCGCTAGCCTGAGCAAAAGCCACAAAGGAGACACAAGACAATAAAAAGGCTATTGATAACCTTTTGTAAGTATTACTCTTCATTATTTTCATCCTCGTTGGTTAAAGCGACGCTCAAACACCTCTTCGGCTAATCGGTTTTTAAGGATCTCGATGGAACCCCCCGCGATCATCCACCCCCTCGTACGACGAACACAGTACTCAACCAGTGTTTCTTGACTGTACCCAGTCGCCCCCATGATCTGAAGGGATTCATTTGCAACCTCAAAACCGGTTGTGTTGCATATCAACTTTGCCGCAGTGGTCTCGTATGCAGACGGCAAACCAGTCTGTGCGTTTACCGCAGCGCGGTAAAGCATCAGTTGGGCTGCATCGAGTTTGACGGCCATTTCTGCGAATTTCCACTGAATACCCTGAAACTCACATATCTGTTTACCAAACTGCTCCCTGGTTGACGCATACTCTTTGGCCTTGTTAAACGCGTATCGCCCAAGCGCAAGTGATCGTGAGGAGTTTCCAATGCGTTCAACGTTAAAGCCGCTGATCTGCTTTTTAAATCCACCGGGCCCGAGTAACAGCGAACTATCAGGAATAAAGCAATCCTCAAAATAAAGCTGCGACCACTCCTCTCCACTCATAAAACTATTGGCTTGACCAATGGTGAGTCCAGGCGCATCCCTGTCTACTAAGACAGAGCCAATTCCCTCTAAACCGGGTCCAAACCTCACATAGACCAAGAACACACCGGCCTCAGGACTGTGGGTTGAAAATACTTTTGAGCCATTGATTACATAACCACCGTCCACTTTTTTGGCAGAAGTCACAAGCTCTGTAACGGCTGAGCCCGCACCCGGCTCGCTCATCCCAAGCCCCAGTATCTTCTTGCCTGCAAGCAAGTCAGGCAGGTATTTTTCTTTTTGTCCCTCGCTTGCATACTCTACAAATGTGCGAATGGCGCCAAAGTTTCCCGCTTGAACAATATCTGCTGATTTGGGACAGTGAAGCGCAACCTCTTGAATTGCAATCACCGCATCCATCAAAGTGCCACCACTCCCACCGTCCTTTTCTGAAAATGCGATTCCAAGCAAACCTTGCGCACTTATTTTTTCAGCAATGTCCCATGGATACTTAGGACTGTGAGCCCGCTCTAATGCACCTGGGGACAACTCCTTTTCGGAGAATTTTCTAACTGCATCACCAAATGCAATTTGCTCTTCAGTTAAATTAAAATTCATTTAAAACCTTTGCCATTCATTTGATTGATTCAACAATATGAGCTCACTGTGTGCATCTGTAATTGATAGAGAGGATTAAACTTCAAAAACCATTATTTGAGCACTACGATACCGTCTGCAGCTTTGATTCCCCTGCCCTGTTCAAATACAAAGACAGGATTGATTTCACACTCCACCAAGCGCTCTCCCATAAAAGAGACCAACTCTGAGAACGCTACAATTGCTTGGACCAAAGCATTCACATCAGACTTAAGTCGCCCACGGTACCCGTCTAATAACGGCCAAGTCTTCAGCTCTTTCAGCATGTCTAACGCGTCATGCTCACTCAAAGACTTTCCAGGCTCTAAGAGACGCAACTGATGATCCTCAAAGAGCTCGGCTGTCACTCCGCCCATGCCCACCAAAATAGCAGTACCTAAGGGATCCGTGTGCATACCCAGCATGAGCTCCACACCACCACTTACCATTTCCTGCGCTAAGAAATGCTCGATCACAACTGCGGATTTTGCTTTAACGTCACCTTGCATTTGAGTCATTCGCCTGATCAAGTCATCACGCGGCACATTCAGTGCGACCCCGCCAACTTCGGTTTTATGCGTGATCTCACTGGACAAAATCTTTAGCACCAACTTTTCCCCCAACTCTTTCGCTGCGTTTAAGTCCGGATGTGTTGGGTCAAGCACTACTTCTTTCACACTATCAATGCCAAATGCTTTAAATAATTTCTTAGCATCATGCTCATTTAAAGAGCCGTGTTGTGGCAAGAAATCAATAGTCGGGGATTTTGAAACACTTGAACTTGATTGGGTATTTGATTTGGAGCTACTCAATTGACTTGCTCGGAGCATACTGGAGAGTGCAACACTACAGCTTTCTGGCTGAGAAAATGCGGGCACCCCTAGAGAAGTCATCAATGCACCCGCAATAGGAGCGTGAGGACTCACATACGCAATCACTGGTTTATCACTGGTTTGCATACACTCTTTGACGGCCCCGGCCATTAGATCTGGCATAGCCAAACTAGAAGAACCAAGGATCAAAATGAGTGCGTCGTAGGTTGAGCTATCTAGTAAAGCACTGATTGCTCCGCGCAGTAAATCGGGTTGCAAGCCCGCTAGTGTTACATCGATAGGATTTCTATCCAAAACCGCTTGATCCCCAGGTTGGAGTGCGCGAAGGCGCGCTGCTGTCTTCTCATCGGGAGCGGGTGTATCAAAACCCCATTCACCCAAACTATCAGCGATTAGGGTTCCAGCACCCCCTGTGGAGGTCAAGATGGCAACTCGTTTTCCCTTGAGGGTTCGTCCTGAGGAAAGTGCTGCAGGGATGTCAAGAAAGTCTGCGAATCGGTTGGCTCGGATAATACCGAGTTGTCTAAAGAGAGCGTCGTACATCTTGTCCGCACCCGCCATTGCACCTGTGTGAGAAACTGCAGCTTTGATGCCCGCCTCTGATTTACCGACTTTGTAAACCACAATGGGCTTACCAGCAGTTTTTGCTCTGAGGGCGGCGGCGCGGAATTTCTCAGGATGTCGAATACTCTCAATATAGAGAAGAATCACCCTCGTACTTGGGTCATCCACCAAATAGTCCACAAAATCCGCTAACCCCAAATCAGCCTCATTACTGGTCGATACCAACTTACTCAGACCCAGTCCAAACGCGTTGGCACGTGAGAGTAAGGATCCTAAGATTCCACCGCTTTGAGAGATCACGCTGACGCAGCCCTTTGGAAATGTGTCCATCTCCAAAGCGCTACTTGGGGATAAGGGAATTTCATCCGTAACATTGACCATCCCGATCGTATTGGGTCCAAGAATTCTCATGGCCCCCGCTGCTGCAACCAGTTCCTCCTGCTTTTTAAGACCCTCTGCGCCGTGCTCTGCAAAGCCGCTTGTAAGCACAATCGCAACTGCAGTCCCGCGCTTTGAGAGTTCGCGCACAGCACTGAGCGTCTTGTCTGTGCCCACCATGATGATGGCTACATCAGGCACCTGGGGTAAAGACTCAATACTGGGGTAACACTTCAAGCCCGCGATCTCCTCCACTCTTGGATTGACCGGATAGATGATTCCTTTGTAATGATGCTTTTGCAAATAAGCGATGGGCCTGCCAGCCGTTTTTTTGGCATCCGTTGACGCACCTATTACCGCGATTACGCGGGGCTTCATTAATTTTTCAATGGCTTCATTCATGATGGATTCTCATTTCTTTGCAGCGGCTGCTTTTTCTAGAAAAGCCATGACAGACTCTCTGTGCTCAGTGCTGGTGTAACAAATACCCTGCGCTTGGCTGCCCTGGGCAAAGACTTGACTGGCTGTCGTCTCAAAGGATTGATTCAAAATTGTCTTAGCCAAGGCCAACGCTGTCGCTGAGCCCTTGCTCAATTCCTGAGCCCAGCGCGTCGCCTCACCAAGGAGGGTTTCACCGTCAACGACCCGGTCCACAATTCCAATATTTGATGCCTCCTCGATACCTACTTTTCTACCCGTAAAAATAAGCTCCTTGGCTTTGACGAGGCCCACTCGACGAGGCAGGAAATACATCCCACCACCATCGGGGATGATGCCTCGGTTGATGTAGGACCAGGTAAAGTTCGCTTCCTCTGATGCAATGATGAAATCACATGCCAAAGCTGTATCTGCGCCCAGACCTGATGCTGCACCGTTAACAGCCGCTATCGTCGGCTTGGGCATGGTGTACAGGAGGGTAATGGCGTGGTGAACACGCTGTTGACGGTGCCAGCCGTTAAATGCAATTTCACCTGTAGGAGCTTTCATCCTCTTTTCCATACCGGAGATGTCGCCCCCCGCACAAAAACCTTTGCCGTTTCCGGTGAGGATCAGCGCGCGAATAGATTTATCAGCTGCCACAGTTTCCAGCGCGTGAATGAATTCAGTGCGCATATCGTCACTCATGGCGTTGCGTTTGTCTGGCCTATTAAGGGTCAGTGTTGCTACGCCGCTGTCAACTTTAAATTCTATTAATGAAAAGTTCATCTCTTTTTCCTATTTAAAACATCAATCTTCAGTGATATTTGCGTCTTTGATGACCGCACGCCACCGCAGTTCCTCAGCCTTTACGAATTTACTAAACTCCTCGGGCGTACCGGTTTTAATGACCAACCCCTCACTCTCGACTCGGTTTTTAAACGCGGTGGATTTAGCCGCTTTTCGAATCGAGTTGTTTAATTTATTAATAACCTCTTGGGGTGTCCCCCCAGGTGCAAAGACCCCGTACCAACTACCCGCGGAGTAGCCAGGAACACCGCCCTCAGCAATGGTCGGCACTTTTGAGAGCAAGGGCGTTGTTGACCTCACGGATGTAGTGACCGCCAGCGCGCGCAATTTTCCCGATTCAATTAAATTTCCAACCGCCGAGGCGGTCGCGAACATCATATCAACCTGCCCCCCTAGCACATCGGTTAAAGCTGGACCGGCGCCTTTGTAAGGGATGTGGATGAGTTTGGATTCAGTACTGGTGCTGAATAATTCGCCGGCTAAGTGCGCAGATGTCCCGCTCCCCTGTGACGCGTAGGAGTATTTACCAGGAGTCGCGCGAACTGCCGCTAACAATTGAGCGAAGGTCTTAAACGGACTATCGACAGACACTACCAATACGTTGGGTGATATGCCAATCAAGCAAACAGCAGCAAAATCCCGCTCTTGGTTATAGGGCAACTTTGATTTGAGACTTGGATTGACAGCGTGGGCAAGCGTTGCGACAACGAGGCTATATCCATCAGGAGGACTTTTGGCGAGAGCGTCGGTTCCAATAATGGTGCTACCACCCGGCTTATTATCGATAATGACCGATTGGCGGAGGTCCTCCGCCATTGATTGGCCCAGCGTTCTTGCGACCAAATCCGTGCCACCCCCTGGAGAAAACGGAACAATTAAACGTATGGGACGATCGGGGAAGTCTGCTTGAGCCAGGCAAGAAAATACGAAGGTAAAGCAAAGGATCAGGGTCCGAGGACTTTTTTTAAAGAATGACACGCTAAGCACTCCAGGGTTAAGAGTCGGAATTATCAATAATTCATTATGATTCAGATTCTTGAATAATTTATGCTCTAATTCCACTCTGTGGAATTAAAGAATACCTACTCAGACGCAAACAGGTCCCTCGTCAGGGGGATCGAGATCTTGCGCTGCTTTAGACAGGGCACAAATTTATTGGGCAACAGTGAAATAGCTGAGCGTACAGGGCTCCCCCCCTCCACGATTAGTCGATTGACTCAGACGCTTGTGATGACAGGATTTTTAGAGCATGACCGCAGAAAATCCGCTTACCGTCTAGCACCAACAGTACTGGGGCTGGGTCATGCTTTCAAAACAGGCTCGCCGGAGCTGAAAGCGGCTGAGCCCCTTATGCGCGAGACGTCTGAGAAATTAAAGCTAAATGTTGGACTTGCAGTTGCGGACAGGACTGAGATGATTTATTTGGAATCCATTCGGTATAGAAAAAATATAGCCCTCCGAACTGTCGCATCCGGACAAAGGGTACCTATTGAACAAACATCACTTGGACACGCGTGGATTGCGAATCTTAAGGCTCATGCGAGGGCAGATCTTCTAGGTGAGTTGAAGTTGCAAAACACAAAGAACTGGCACAAGACTGAAAAAGTGATTAACGCTGCGATACGCTCCATTGCCAACAAGGGCTACTGTGTGGCCTCTTGGCTTCCGCAGATAGGGGCTATATCGACTATCGTCCATTTCGCTGACGGAAAGTTTGCGGCCCTCAACTTGAGCTCACCCGCGGATAGTCAGCTACACACCGTTATTGAGAGTTATGTGCCAGCACTCTTTGATCTCAAAAATAACATCGAAAATGAATTATGAGATTCAGGCACTGTAAGACTTGAGCAGTGCCAAGGGAATTGCATTTTGCACAGCCTGAGCGTGTCTCATGTTTAAGGCCTGAAGATCCCGCAGTCTCTCCTCATCCTTTACTCTTCGAACGTAAGTCATCGGAGTGGTATTGATATTTTTAAACAACTGAATCAAGTTACTGTGATTCAGGTTACTGTGCTTGGTCAGCTCCTCCCAACCAATTTGTTTGTGAACATTTGCACGTATCCACACGCAGATGGAGTCTAGTTTTTCTTGACTCAAAGCTTGATTAGTTAGGACTTGCACAGTCGCCTCCAACCTATTGAAATATCGAAGTATTATTTTACAAATGGATTGGCGCTCCTGCATACTCCTAATGTATTATTAAGGGGGAGTATTTACGTGTAATTTATTTGGTGTATGAGTTGAAGTTTTTATAGCGATCTGCAAGCGCACTTATCTCCTTCATTTAATTTCACATTAACGCACAGCAAAGTGCTCTTGGGGTTACCCTTTGATAGCGAGTAACAAATATCCCCTAAAGGATGATTAAAGTGGCTGTTCCGTGCGCTAGTATTTTGTGATCTTCTGAGTAGACTTTCCCCTCAGCGGTAATAATCTTCCTACCCCTTGTAATGACATTACCAACGGCGTAAACCTTCTCTAGATGATGCGCAATTGGTTTTGAGAAATTAGATTTGCACTCAACTGTCGCATACATCTCACCCACCTTAAGAGTCGTATGCGCTGCGCACCCAGTCACGGTATCAATCAGCGTAAGGGCCCAGCCACCGTGGACAGTTCCAAGGGGATTCAAGAAATCGTAAGACGGCGCGCCCTCAAACTTGACGGAGCCCGACTCTACCTCTGTAATCCAAAAATTAAGTGTTTTGGCAATTGGTGGGGATGGTAACTCTCCACTCAAAATGGCTCTCATGATCTCTAAACCAGTTTTACCCTTGATTTGCTCTGGTTTAGGAACCCCAAAAGTAATGTCATCACTTATTTTATGCATCAGTCACTCGACCTGTTTCTTTAGTTATTCAATCGCTCGAAAAAAACTCATTACTCCCAATATCTGTTGGTGTTCGGCTCACCAGTATTATTTGGTTGCCTTAGTCATTGCAGGTTTTAAACTAATCACCAACAGCGCTGCAACCAAGCACGCTGCACCAGCAGCAAAGAGAGCCGGGTTGTAGGTCATCAACAGTGTGCGAGTAAGTCCTGCCCCGTAAGCGGCAGTGGCCGCACCAAGTTGGTGGGCTGCAAATACCCAACCAAAAATCAATCCCGCTCTCTCCTTACCAAAAGACTGAGCGGCGAGTTTGACGGTCGGGGGTACTGTAGCAATCCAATCTAAACCATAGAACATAGCAAACAAAGACAGTCCATAAAGCGTGAATGTAGAAAAGGGCAACCAAAATAAAGAAAGCCCTCTCAAGCCGTAGTACCAAAAAAGAAGCTTACGGTTGTCAAATCGGTCGGATAGGTATCCTGATAAGGTGGTTCCTACCAAATCGAATGCGCCCATCATTGCTAGAACGGAAGCTGCGGGTACGGCACTCATCCCGTTGTCCCCGCACAAGGATATGAAATGCGTTTGAAGTAATCCGTTGGTGCTCAATCCACAAATAAAGAAACTACCGGCCAAAATCCAAAATACTCTGTTCCCAGACACTTCAGCTAAAACCGTAAAAGGTCCCCAAAAACTTGTTGGAAGTGATGCTGGAGCTGTAGCGGGTTCTTGCACTGGTTCCTCTGGCTCCCCGTAAGGCCTTAACCCTAGACTTGCGGGTTGATCTTGCATTAGTAAAGTAGCGAGCACCGCAACAACCAAACACGCACTAACCACCGGAATGACCGCGTAGCGCCATCCTTCGTTTTCGATGATCCACGCGGCTAGGGGCAGAAATAGAAGTTGACCAGTAGCAGTACTCGCTGCAAAAAGGCCCACGACCAATCCGCGGTGAGCTGTAAACCAACGATTCGCAACCATCGCTCCAAGCACTAGGGCCGTAAGACCCGTACCGCAGCCCAGCACAATGCCCCAGAGAATAAAAAGTTGCCATAACTGGGTCAACTGTGTGGCTAGGGCCATTGAGACAGCAATAAAAGTGGCTGAAGTGATTAGGATTTTTCTTAAACCAAAACGAGCGATAAAAATAGCCGCAAATGGACCAAGCACTCCGAACAAAGCAAAACGCACGGCAAAGACCGATGAGAGCTCATCCGTTGACCAACCAAACTCCTTACTCAGGGGCTGCAACATGGCTCCCGGCAAGCCCAGGGCTGCCGAGGTGGTGAGCATTGCCAAAAAAGTTACCGCCGCGATTACCCAAGCGTAGTGGATACCTTGACGTTTTAGAAAATAGCTTAATGTCTGAGCAATCATCACGTGTCCTGTAAAAGTCGTTGTGGGATTATCCGTATTTCACGGCAAATCCGACTAATTGAGTCAGACTTTATAAGTAGTTGGTATCTTAAGGACCTGTTGTTTAGTCATTCAGTATGGGGAATGACTACTTATTTGTAAGCACAAGACTGGAGTTGTTCGAGTGTTACGAATTCCAATGCTTTTAAGTGTGTGGACTCTAGTATGACCTGAGGAGCTAAGCCCGCTTTGAAAGCCTCCTCCCAGCGAAGTGCGCACAAACACCATTTGTCTCCTGCTCTAAGGCCAGCGAATCGGTATTCAGGGCGAGACGTCATAAGGTCATTTCCCCGTTGAAGCGAAAACTCCAAGAAGGCCTGCGTGACCTTGGCGCAAATCACGTGACTACCTCGGTCTTGCTCGTCCGTTTGACAACATCCGTCGCGAAAAAATCCAGTTAATGGGTCGTAAGAGCAAGGAACCAATGGGGTACCTAAAACATTTAACGCTTCATTTTGCATTTTGTATGACCGTGTTAACTTGCAGGGTGAGTATTTTTTTGTTGATCAGGTCAATTAACCCGTCTGAAGCTTCCTCAATCAGATCGAGCACATTTTCAAAGCCTTGCTCACCGCCGTAATAAGGGTCAGCAATGACTGAGGCTTCAGTAGTGGTTAAAAATTCTGCAAAGCTGCGAATCTTGTGAGCGTAAGGTTTAGGACAGATGTCCTCCAACAACGCTCTATTGTCCCAGTCCATTGTAAGAATAAGATCAAATTCAGAGAAGTCACTTTGCTGGACTGCGCGGGCTCTAAGATTGGATAAGTCATATCCTCGAAGACGTGCATGGAACTGGGCTCGTGAGTCTGGTGGAGAATTCGGATGGTAGTTATGCGTACCTGCGGAATCGATTACCACATGAGGTGAAAGTTTGCTTTGAATCACTTTTTGACGAAAAACTCCCTCTGCCGTTGGACTGCGGCAGATATTACCCATGCAGACAAATAGTATTTTCAGTATGGGCTGATTTGGCAAATCAGGTAATTTGGAGTTGGACATCAAAAGATGTGTAAAAATAAATGAACCGAACATGTCGTTACAAATTATTTACTCACCATTTTGTCTGCTGTTTTAGTATCAAAGTCACTGGCTTCGTGACGTTCGTGGAGTTGTTCAGAGAGTTCTCCCCTCATTTGATTCACCATCCGCCCGCGTTTGACTGCGGGTCTTGCGTGAATAGCATCCGCCCAGCGCAGCACATTTGTGTATTCATGCACACTTAGAAATTCACCCGCGCCGTAAAGCCACCCCTTCACCAATCCCCCGTACCACGGAAAAACAGCGATATCTGCGACCGTATATTCGCTCCCCGATAGATATTCGTTATTCGCAAGGTGCTTGTCCAAGACATCAAGCTGACGCTTAACTTCCATGGAAAAACGATCGATTGCGTATTCAATTTTCATTGGGGCGTATGCATAGAAGTGCCCAAACCCTCCTCCTAAATAAGGGGCACTACCCATCTGCCAAAAGAGCCAATTCAAGGTCTCGGTGCGGGTCGCGCGGTCTTTGGGGATAAAGGCGCTAAATTTTTCGGCAAGATACAGCAAAATAGAGCCGGACTCAAAAACTCTGATGGGCTTTCTCTCGCTTGTGTCCAACAACACAGGGATCTTGGAGTTTGGATTGAGCTCAACAAATCCTGAACTGAACTGCCCACCTTCACTGATCTTGATGAGCCATGCATCGTATTCAGCCCCTGTGTGCCCTAGCGCCAACAACTCCTCTAACATGATCGTGACTTTTATACCGTTCGGAGTACCCATCGAATAAAGTTGCAGGGGATGGCGTCCAAGCGGAAGCTCTTGCTCTACCCTGGAGCCAGCTGTGGGTCGGTTAATGGAGGAGAACTCGCCGCCGTTTGGCCTCTCCCAAACCCATACTTTAGGAGGTACGTATTTTGATTCATTGCTCATCTAATCACCTTTTTAAATATCAATGTTACTTTTGGATGGAGTATGACTCAAAACCCGCACTTCTAAGGGTCAAACCGATAGAAGTACTATTAAAAATAAGGAAATATCTTTCTAACTCTTGTTCGCAATTGAGAGTTATGAACAAGGACCGCGCCCAATATCCCAACCACACAGCCCAGGGCCGTATCTACCAGCCTCGCACGAATCATTAGCCCGGGCTCTTGCCCTCCCATGGATCCGAGTTCAGCAAGGAAGATAGTAAAAGGGGTAATGAAGATTACAGCTAATCCGTAGTGTCGAACAATCAGGCACTCTATCGTAAAAATAAGTGCCATCATTACCAAACACAACTGCACACTCTCAAGGTGAAGGGCCAAAAGAGCCCAAGTCAAAAGTAAACCCAAACATGTGCCAATGATGCGGTGTACTTGTCTCATCCAAGCAGCACGGAATGTAACGCCTTGTATGACCGCTAAACAAGATACGGGCACCCAATAGGGACGATCTAATTCAAGGAATTGAGCGACTGCAATGGATATACCTACAAAAATTCCAATGATCAAAGAGTCGTATATTACAAAATCAAAAGACATTTTTGGCACGCTCGCAGGCAAGGGAGATCTGCGGCGCAAAATGTGCAGGCTGTAAATGAGTCCCAACACCCAAGCCAACATACACCCCATTGCAATCAATCCAACTTGGTGGGGAATCCTCTCAAACTCCAGTGGCGTAAAAGTACCAATCGCAACCGTCATTATGAAGAATAAGCTCCCAGGTGGACCTAAGGCGTAGTAGCGACAGATCATAGTCACTAAGACTGCCATGCCGGCCATCGTAATAGCCATCCACATCGGGTAAAGATGAAAGATCAGACCAATTGCATAGCAAAAAATCATACCAAACGCGCACGCCATGGAGTAGACCATTCGGTGCTCGATCTGTGTGTTAGGAATGTATAAAAATATGAGCCCACCCAAGGAGGCAGTTAGACCGTATTCCAAATGCCCCCAATAAATACCAAATAATAATGGCATTCCCAAGGAGAGTGCCGCAAAAAGTGGCAACTCAAAGGGTCTATCGCTAGAGTTTATTTTGACAAAATGTTTCCATTCCTCGTGTAGGTATTTTTTCACGATTAAAAATGCGGTCTATTCTGCAGCACTGCCAAAGGAGACAATAAGGCCGCCGACAATAATAAAAGCACCGCCAATCAATATAGTCATATTAGGCACTGCCCTGAAGCTGATGTAGCTTACAACCTGCCAAATAATAAAAAGTGTTGCGATATATAGGCCAACAACTCGCTCAAAAGGGAGTGGGGCCAAGTTAAGCATCAGCCCGTATCCAAATAGCAAGACAGCTCCAAGTGCCAACATGGGTATACGACTAAATCCAATTCGGTCATACAGACCAATTCTTACCAAAGCGTCCCCGGCAGTCTCCATTGTGGTTGCCAAGATAAGTAGACCAATGACTATTAAATATCTGAACATAAGGATTTTTCAATAATTTTAAAAAAAGCACTCTATTAGGTGCAACCTACTCACTCACACTGTATTCAAGAACTTTTAGGACTCTTTAAAAATAAAACGATTTAATACAAAAGAAATAAAAGTACAGACGAAACTCCAATATGACGAGTCGTTTAGGGCCAAAAGGTTTAATTCAATGCGTTACGAAAATTAAATGCGTTGATTGACGTAATCACAAAATCGGGCAAAAGACACAATCGTCATAAATTCTTCACACCTAGATATTGTAGTGCCTATATTTTAGGCAAAAAAGCTATCCCATTAGTGGTGCAGGCCAATTCACAGATCATTTAGCTTTCAAATAACAAAGCTACAGGTCAAATAAACCTAAACCTAAACCTAAACCTCAAACGATCTGACCAACAATAAATGAAAAATATGAGCCAAATGATTAAATTTACCCAATGCTCCCCATCAGGGGAAGCTCTTCAGTGCTAACTTGCATTGAGCCAATGTCATCAAATAGTCATTAAATAAGCGGACATTACTCAGGTTAACTCAAGTTTAACCAAACCGTAGCGAATTATGATTCTTTAACACTTTGTTCAAAAGGAACACTATGGAAGGCTTCTTTCAAACTTTAAAAACGCAGCGCTGGGATGATCACCGCTATTACCATCACAGCCGAATCAACCAGTCTTTGCATTTCATCAGTGCAAGCTCATTTCTGGTTGCCTATTTCTATTTGTTC
>CAJAYT010000028.1 GCA_903949285.1 uncultured Burkholderiales bacterium | reverse complement strand
GTTGCCTGAGCAAATGTTGAGGTGTGAGCATCACTAAACTGTTTGCACATCGTTGCACGAGATAAAAAGTCTGGCTTACCAACCAACCAACCCACCCGAAGTCCTGGACTCAAGACCTTACTCATAGAACCGCAGTAAATTATCCAGTCCTTAGATCCCGCAACCTTCTCACTCAGTGCAAGCAAACTCAGCGGAGGAGGCTCAGCAGTGAAGTAAAGGTCAGAATAGGGATCATCCTCGACAAAGACAGTTTTGTACTTAACTGCTAGCTCCAGAATTTTGAGTCTTCTCTGCATTGAGGTGAGCGCCCCACTAGGGTTTCCAAAGGATGGAACTAAATAAACAATCTTTGGTTTGTGCTTGACAATCATCTCCTCAAGTACATCGACAAGTATGCCGTGTGAGTCGATAGGAACTCCGAGCACCTTGGGGCCGTAGAGTCTAAAGCACTGAATGGTGGCTAAAAAAGTAGGTGCCTCCACCAAAACAGTGTCGCCTGGCTCTAACAAAGTCTTACCCACCAAATCAAGTGCTTGCTGACTTCCGGTGGTCACGATTAATTGGTTCAAATCCAGCCCTGTGACGCCTTTACTTGCCATAAACTGAACCAACTCTTCGCGCAGCGGGTTATACCCCTCCGTTGCCCCGTACTGCAAACTTGGGCCTGGCGCTTCTGTAAGAGCTCTTTGACTGGCCTCTTTGATGCCTTCAATATCAAACATGGCGCTATCAGGAAAGCCACCTGCAAAGCTAATGATTCCGGGCTTTCCCAGGAGTTTAAAGAGTTCACGAATTGCAGAGGTTTCTACGTTGTCGAGTCTTTTAGAAAATTGCATGTCAAAATCACCGTTATTCTGAAAAATCTTACGCGTTATGAAAAAAGAAAATATTGAGCTTTTTTTTAAAACCCTACAAAAAGCCAACCCGCACCCAAAAACAGAGCTTGAGTATACGAGTGTGTTTGAATTGCTGTGTGCAGTGCTACTAAGCGCCCAAGCAACCGACGTCGGCGTCAACAAAGCAACCCGGGTTTTGTTTAAAGTTGCCAACACACCGCATGCTATTTTAAGTCTTGGACTAAAAGGTCTGGAGGAACACATCAAAACAATTGGTCTTTATAGAAGCAAAGCCAAACATCTGATGCAAACCTGTGAGATTTTGAGTCACCAATACAACAGCGTAGTCCCCCACTCGCGTGAGCAACTGGAGGCGCTCCCCGGTGTGGGACGCAAAACGGCGAATGTGATTTTGAATGTTGCCTTTGGAGAGCCAACGCTTGCGGTGGATACGCATATCTTCAGAGTCGGCAACCGCACGGGTATGGCACCTGGTAAGACGCCTTTGGAGGTTGAGATGAAACTCTTGAAGCGTATTCCTGAAAAATATCTTTTGCATGCCCATCATTGGCTCATATTGCTCGGACGCTATGTTTGCAAAGCAAGATCGCCTGAATGCTACAAATGCGCGGTGAGTAATTGCTGCAGTTTTAAGAAGAAAACAAAGAATCCGCTTCACTAATTATTATGAGAAATAAAAAACTCCCGCTATCAGATGTTCCTAGGGAGTCCAACTGCGGGCGATAATCTTGTCCTAGCTTCTGCGGTGGGGTCCTTAGACGGATAAAAAAAGGGCCCACCTACCTGGGATTTTCCATGAATGAGTGCTCAAAGGTGGCTATTTGATCCGATTGCCCACTTGTGTTTGATACACTGTGACCTTCTAAATCTAGCCTTTTTGGGAGCACGCACTCATTAGGCTTAAAATACTGTCCATGGCACAAACTCCATTACTGGAAAATATCTTTGAACGTGTTGATCGACTCCTTGTTAGGCATGAGGAGCTCAAGCGCACGAATATCCTCTTGGAAGAGCAAGTCGCTCAGTTACTTCAAGAGCGAGATTCCATGAAAACTCGTCTCCAAACCGCCAAAACGCGGGTTGAGTCGTTACTTGACAGACTTCCAGCAGAGGTCTTATCTAAAGAGTCAAAATGAAGCAAATTGAAGTCCAAATCATGGGACAGGGTTACCTGCTTGGTTGCCCCGAAGGGGGCGAAGACCGATTACACATGGCCGTTCAAAAAGTGGACGAAGCGATGTGCAAGATCAGAGATGCGGGAAAAACAAAGGCACGAGACCGCATTGCCGTGCTCGCTGCGCTTAACTTGGCGTTTGATCTCACAGACAAGCCCATCTTCTCGGGCTCCAAAGATGTCCAAACCGATCAACTCGATGGGCTCTTGCAGCGTCTTGATGAGACGCTCAGGGATGATGGGCAACTCCTTTAATCACCACTCCAATCCAAAGTCTGCGCTGACTCATTTAAAGCAGTAACGCTTCATTGGTCTGCATTTTTTATTAAGCACCTGCCTAGTGGGGTTAGTCGATAAGCTCTACAATGGCTTTGTCTGCAGGACTATCAAGTTTTATATTCCTTGAACCAATGCTCTTTGAGCAAGGGCTTGGAACATCGTTTGATGGGCGCGATCGTCTCGCGTTAGACGAACCCAACATCAATCTGACCTCGCCCACCTGAACCTAGGTTCAGGGTGCAAACTTGGTTTTCTTTGCAGACACTTTATCCTTACTAGCGTTTTCAAGTGGCACGGATTGATATTTGATGATGCGGTGGCCCTTTCTCAATCTGCTTTGCTTTGCCTTGGTTTGCTGACCAGTATGTTCTTAATAGACCCCACCACCATACTCGAGCTTTGCCTTCTGGGCGTATCAATTGGCTTTATCGCTGGCTTATTGGGTATTGGAGGGGGTATGTTGATGGTTCCCTTCCTTATGTATTTCCTAGGTCAACTGGGAACTCCAGCTGATATCGCACTCAAAATGGCTATCGCTACTGCAATGTCAACCATTGTCTTTACGTCTATATCGAGTGTCAGAGCGCATCACAAAAAGCAGGCTGTCCGTTGGGATTTGGTTAAGGGACTTGCGCCTGGCATCGTACTTGGCAGTTTAATTTCCAGCGCCGGGGTGTTCTCAATTTTCAAAGGCACAACGCTTGCTTATTTCTTCGCTGCATTTGTGTTTTTCTCAGCAACTCAACTCTTTATCAACAAAAAACCAAAGCCCTCTAGACAGGTGCCAGATACACCGGGAATGGTTTTAGCTGGTAGCACGATCGGATTTATGTCTGGATTGGTGGGCGCAGGCGGCGGCTTCATCAGCGTGCCGTTTATGGTTTGGTGTAATGTCAACATTAGAAACGCAGTCGCAACGAGCGCAGCACTGGGGTTCCCGATTGCCCTGGCCAATGCCTTTGGGTACGTGGCCTCGGGATGGTCTATCGAAGGAAGACCGTTGGGATCCATTGGCTTTATCTGGATACCGGGAATGGTATTGATAGCCATGTGCAGTGTATTGACAGCGCCCTTAGGTGTAAAGGTTGCTCACACATTACCTATTAAACAGTTATCAAGAATCTTTGCCGTGGTACTTTACGGGTTATCCATCTACATGTTTTATCAAACCATCACGCAAAGTTAATGAGGGGGACTCAGACTTCAAGATCTTGGTCTACACGCTCATCCAACTTCGACAAGGCCCAACGAACATGCTCGACCACCAGTGCGCTGGGGTGATTGAGCCTGGCGCTTAGTGCTTTCGCTATTAAAAGCCTCTCGGATGGAGGCGGTTCTTGCATATCCAGGGGGTCAGCCTCCCGTGAATTTTTATGTTGATGGTTAGTCAATGCAGTGTCCATTGAATTATTCATTGAATTACTCATTGAATTACTCATTGAATTACTCATTGCTTTGCTCAATGCATTACCCATTGCAACTGCAACATTTCTAAGCCACCTCTCATGGCCAATTCTGTGGATGGCAGTACCCCTTGTTTTTTCCTCAAACTCCTGCTCAGTCCAGGAAAAATAGTCAATCAGTTTGCCACCTTGTCCAACTCCCCCTGCTAAATCAAAAGAAGGGTTTGACACGGGCACAAGCGCTCCTCGAGCGTCAAAATCCTCGACCACAGAGGGACGTGCATATTTATTCCAGGGGCAAGCGGTTTGGCAGTCATCGCAACCATAAATGTGGTTGCCCATTTTCCCCCTCAACTCCACAGGGATGGAACCCGAGTGCTCAATTGTTAAGTATGAAATGCATTTTCTTGCATCTAAGACATACGGCTCTGTAATAGCTCCAGTAGGGCAAATGTCGATACAAGCACTGCATGTGCCGCAGTGGGGATCTTGCTTTGGCGTGGGCTCTAATTGAAGGTTAAGGTAAATCTCGCCTAGGAAAAACATGGAACCACTATCACGACTTAAAAGAAGTGTGTGCTTACCCCGCCAACCCAGGCCACTTTGCGTCGCTAATTCCACTTCTAAAACCGGCGCTGAATCGGTGAACACTCTATAACCGAGTGTTCCAATTTCAGTTTGTATTCTCTTTGCAAGTTGCTCAAGGCGACGGCGCATCACTTTGTGATAATCACGCCCTCTGGCATAAACGGAGATGACCCCCTCTGTTTTTCGCTTCAAGCGAGATCGCTCCACTTGCAACCATTGGCCCTCTTGGGTCTGTGTATCTCGCGGCAGATAATCCATTTTGGCAGTGAGCACACTAAGGGTTCCGGGGACAAGCTCAGCCGGTCTTGCTCGTTTCAATCCGTGCGCTGACATATAGCTCATCTCTCCGTGAAATCCCTTTTGTAGCCAATCCAGCAATCCTTTCTCTGCGTGTGACAAATCCACAGATGCAACGCCAATTTGAGAGAACCCCAACTCATTAGCCCAAAGGCGGATGCGCTCAAGCAACTCAGCTTGAAATGAGGGGGCGAATTCAAGCTTTTCCACAAAAGGTATTAACTGAACACTAGACATTGGGAACTAGAATGAGCATATAAGAAGCATTTTATGACGACATTAACTTTGACATGGGAATCTGAGCAAGCAACCCAAGCGTTTGCCCAGCAACTAGCACTTAACCCACACATCCAAAACGCCAACCTCCAACTGAGCGGAGACTTAGGTGCGGGCAAGTCCACATTTACTCGCCATCTCCTTAAAGCGCTTGGAGTGGTGGGAAACATCAAAAGTCCCACATACGCAGTGGTTGAGGAATACCAAGCACAAAGTCCGTTTGGAGTCATGAATATTTGGCATTTTGATTTTTACCGTTTCAACGATCCCCAAGAGTGGGAGGATGCAGGATTTAAGGATATTTTCCTAACCGAAGGGCTTAAAATATCGGAGTGGTCTGAGAAAGCAATAGGCTATGTACCTCAAGCTGATTTGCACTTGGATATTCAAATCCTAGACAATGAGGCAAGACGGTTAAGAATTAACACCTTTACTGAGAAAGGACGTTTGCTCCTTGTATGAACTTAATGCTCGCTCTCTTAAGAAGATACTGAGGTCTTAGTTGGAAAGAAGCCTCTTCGCTATCAAAACGTTGGATGTTGATTTGCTAGACCAGCAAAGCGGCTTGCGTGAGCCTGATCATCAGCCAAGTGTCTTAAAGCGTAGAGATGTCTTGAAAAAAAGCGGACTTATCTTTTTACTCGGCTCATCAGTTCCTGCGTTTGCAACATCTATCATGAGCGTCAGGGTCTGGCCATCCAAAGAGTACACCAGGGTCACGATTGAATCAGACACGCCCCTTAAAACGCACCCCTTATTTTTAGCCAACCCACCCCGCTTGGCCGTGGATATAGAGGGTATCGATTTAAGCGCAAATCTTAGAGCATTGAGCGGCAAGATCTTAGCCGACGATCCTTATATCTTGGGAGTTCGGTTTGGTCAAACCAATCCCACCACCGTTCGGGTTGTATTCGATCTCAAGCAAGCCATCAAACCTCAAGTGTTTAGTTTAGAGCCCGCAGGAAATGGTCAATCCAAATATGAATACCGCTCCGTCTTTGATTTGTACCCCACACAACCTATAGATCCCCTTGAGGCTTTGGTCACAGAGCGGGCTAAATCAAAAGAATTAGCAGAGCGCATCCCAGCGCCCAGCAATAACGAACAAATCACTAACCCCACTCCCCCCGCAGAACCAGTGGGCGGTGTACTCAGCCAACAAGAGTCTGTTAAACCGACTCCCCCAGTCATCACGACAAGGGAGTCGGCGCCTGTTCTTTTGCCCTCCTCGCAACAAAAGCTCGAAGAGGCTGCCAAAGCGCACATTGAGCCACAAGCAACCAAAGACGCATCGCCTACCAAAGAGGCGCGCTCTGCAAGTTTAGAAGCCATTGATCGCTACATTGTTGTGGCCTTAGACCCAGGGCACGGAGGCGAGGACCCAGGAGCGATTGGACGCCAGGGCACGCGCGAGAAAGATATTGTGCTTCGCATCGCTCATAAATTGCAAAAACTCATCAACTCAACGACCCTTAGGACCAAGCAAGGTGTCATGCCGATGCGGGCCTACTTAACAAGAGACTCGGACTATTTTGTTCCACTGCAAACGAGAGTTGAGAAAGCGCAGCGTGTAAAAGCAGATCTATTTATCAGTATCCATGCTGATGCCTTTTTAACGCCTAGCGCGCAAGGTGCGAGTGTTTTTGCGCTCAGCCAAGGGGGAGCCTCCAGCACAGCAGCTCGCTTTATGGCTCAGCAAGAAAACAAGGCCGATAAGATCGGGGGGCTCAACTTAGGGGTCAAGGACGAGCATTTAAAACGCGCACTCTTTGACATGAGTACAACCGCCCAAATAAACGATAGCTTAAAACTTGGATCAGAAATGCTGGACCAAATCAGGAGATTCGAGAAACTCCATAAAGGACAAGTCGAACAGGCAAGCTTTGCGGTGCTAAAGGCACCGGATATTCCAAGCATCTTGGTTGAAACTGCATTCATCAGCAACCCAGAGGAGGAAAGACTCCTTCTATCTGAGAGTCACCAAAACAATATGGCTCTGGCTTTGATGCAAGGTATAGAGCGTTACTTTCGCAGAAATCCCCCCCTTGCTAGGAATAGATCCACCTGAGCTAAAAAGTGGTGATATATCCCCCGTCTATCTTGGGAGCTAGGTTGATTGCGGTAGAAAAGGCTTATTGCGGCCATATCTCTAAGCCTACACAAATAGAGCCTATATTCTGGGTCAACGACTTTTGTCACACAAACGTTAATAGTGTTGAACTAGACTACTATTAGCAATAAGTGCAATGAACAAAAGTTACTGGGAGACACTCTTATGCGTAAAATTTACACGTCCCTATTCCTCATCTGTGCACTCGTTAACATTAGCACTCACGCTCAGGTATTTTTTAACACAACCGTTGGGGCAGAATTCTCACCCGATGTGTACGGTCAGATCAGTGTAGGTACCGCCCCTACTCCACCCCTTCTTTATCAACAGCCTCTTGTGGGCGGTCAAGCCGTCTACGGCGCACCGCCCATGTATGTTTATGCACCCATTGAGGAAACGCAGAACTGGGGATACTTTTGCGGCAAATACAGGGCCTGCGGGATGCCCGTATTTTTTGTGCAATACGATGAACGTCACCCCTACTGGGCTCGCTATCACGAAGCCTACCGGGTTCCTTATAGGGGGGGCATGCGAGTGGAGGAGCGGCGTGAGCCCCTGCGCGAGGAAAGACACGATCTGGGCAGAGACCGAGAGCACGAACGCGAGCGTGACCGCGGGGAGCGTCGCTAGTTAAAAAACAGCGCCTTGGGTCTATTTAGCTTGAACTGACGTTCGATGCTTTAACTTTGTAAGAACCCCAAACAGCAACCACGCTTGGCAAGAGTACAAGCCCCCAAATAAAAAATTCGATATGTGCTTTGATCCAAGGAATATTGCCTAACTCATAGCCCGCGCCCACGACGCCGAACACCCAGATGAAAGCACCCAACACATTAAAGAAAGAAAAGTTTGCCAGGGTCATCTGACCCATGCCCGCGACAAATGGAGCAAAGGTTCGAATGAACGGTACAAAGCGGGCAATAACAATAGCACTGGCACCGTATGTTTTATAAAAGGCTTGGGTGCTGTGAAACTCTTTCTCTGTGAACCATCTTGAGTGCTTCTCTAAGAGTTTCGCACCCACTTTAGACCCAACCCAATAATTAAATTGCCCACCCATTAAAGCGGAAATACTCAGCAATGTGCAGCAAAGCGTCCAATCCAATAATCCGACACCGCATATCCCACCAACGACAAAGAGCAGTGAATCACCTGGCAAAAACGGCGTGATCACTACGCCGGCCTCTAAAAATATGATTAAAAATAAAAGAGCGTAAACCCAGGTATCGTAAACTCTCACAAATTGCTCAATGTATTTATCTACATGAAGCACAAAATCAATCAGATAAGCTAAATATTCCATCTTTTGATTATCTCGCAACTGAATGCGCCTAAAAAAATAGGTTTCATTGTGCAAGTTGAGCTTGACGCATTCAAAAGTATTCATTTCGCAGTAACCTAAAATAGTCCACTGTGAACCCAAGCATCCAACCCCAACGCCCTATCCAAGAACTCCCCGATGAGTTGATCAGCCAAATTGCAGCCGGTGAGGTCGTTGAGCGTCCCTCCTCCGTCGTACGCGAATTGGTGGACAACGCACTTGATGCGGATGCCTCAAACATCACCATCAGATTGGTTGCAGGCGGGGTTCGCTCCATCAGCGTGGAAGACAATGGGCAAGGCATTGATCCGAAAGATTTACCAAAGGCTATTAAAAGGCACGCAACCAGCAAAATCGGTTCTTTGACCGATTTAGAGAATGTGAGCACCATGGGGTTTAGAGGAGAGGCTTTAGCGGCGATTGCCTCTGTGTCGGAGTTATCCATCCTCTCTAAAACCGAGCAAGAGGAGCATGCCTGGGAATTAATAGCGAGGACGGGAGAGTTAAGACCCGTTGCCAGAAGCCTTGGAACGACAGTTCTGGTGAATGAACTTTTTTTCAGTACGCCGGCCAGGCGCAAGTTCCTTAAAACAGAGAGCACAGAATTTGCACACTGCGTTGAAGCCGTTCGCAGGCACGCTTTAACCAGACCTGGCGTTGGTTTTCAGATCTGGCACGATGGTAAGTTGACCCATCAGTGGAGAGCTCAGTCCAACACCACAAACGTCTCGAACACGGAGTCCATCGGTACTGTCAATCTCTCAGCACTTGACAGGCGCTTAAACGATGTGCTCGGCGATGACTTTATCAAAGAATCAGTCGTTGTTGACTATAGGCACGGCTCGATCTGGGTCAAGGGCCGTGCGGGCGTTCCAAACGCCGCAAGGTCCAAGGCTGATCATCAATTTGCTTATGTTAATGGCCGCTTTATTCGTGACAAAGTCATCACCCACGCAGCCAAGAGCGCATACAGCGATGTCCTTCACGGTGGTAGACAGCCCATCTATGCCTTGTATGTCGATATGGATCCAACCCGTGTGGACGTGAACGTTCACCCCACCAAAATAGAGGTCAGGTTCAGAGATAGCCGCGAGGTTCACCAAGCCGTTCTCCACAGCGTCGAACAAGCTTTGGCTAAACCGCGTGTGGGTCAGTCTCAGTCCAGCGAATTCAATACAACTGCTGAGTTTGCATCAACGCCTGATCTAAAAAGCTTGGAGCACCCTAATGAATTTGGAAGCGGCGAGGATAGGCAAACTAGCTTAGGAGGCATGCGTGATCTGCGTTCAAGGGCCTCCGAGCTCACAAGGCTTTCTGCACTTAGGCAACATAACCAAGCCCAGTGGTCTCAACCCAGTATCAACTGGGGCAACTCACGTGTTAAAGATCTTGGCCAGTTGTGGTCTAAATCGTCCCCTGACGTGCAAGCACCCCTGTCCAATTCTTACACGAATGCGTTGAATGAATTTTCAGACTCGCAACTCGCTGGGGGTGCGCCCTCCGAGATCACCGAGATGCACGCGTCTGAATTCGGGCACGAAGAATCAAATCCCCAAACTCACAACCCTGCGCTGGAGCCTCTGGGTCAAGCGCTGGGTCAACTCCAAGGTATTTATATACTTGCAGAAAACGCTCAGGGACTCATTATTGTTGACATGCACGCCGCACATGAACGGGTTGTCTATGAAAGATTAAAGAGTCAACTCGATCAAGCCAAAATTCAAAGTCAGCCGCTTCTTATTCCTGCCAGTTTTGCGGCGACTGAGACCGAGGTGGCAACGGCAGAGGCAAACCAAGAAACGCTCAATCAACTGGGTCTAGAAATCTCCACGCTTTCGCCAAAAACACTCGCCGTTCGTAGCGTCCCAGCCAGTCTTGCACATGCCGACGCAGTAGGATTGGCCAGAAGTGTTCTGGACGAACTCGCAGAACACGCGGGCACTCAGGTCATTGAGCGCGCGCGAAATGAGTTGCTCTCCTCCATGGCTTGTCACGGTGCGGTGAGAGCGAACCGGCGCTTAACCGTGCCTGAGATGAATGCGCTGCTCAGACAAATGGAGGTGACCGAGCGATCCGACCAGTGCAATCACGGACGCCCCACCTGGAGACAAGTAACGCTCAAAGAGCTCGACTCCCTTTTCCTAAGAGGTCGTTAAATGAGGGTTCAATGGCCGTTGAGAGAACAATAAAGAGCTCATCAACCACAACTTTAAATTGAGCTCTGCATTTGATCAGCTCTAGCAGTTCTCCTCCAATGCATAACCAGAGTCTTCAAGGATCTCAAGCGTTTTGAATAATTTTCTCTCCCACTATGACTGCTTAACAATCACGGGGCCAACCGGTGTAGGCAAGACTGGACTGGCTTTGTCTCTTGCAAGGATCTGGCCTATTGAGGTGATCAGCATGGACTCTGCACTTGTATACAAGGGTATGGATATAGGCACAGCCAAGCCAAGCAGCGAGGAGTTGGCCAGTGTCCCACACCATCTCATCAACATCCGCTCGCCTCTTGAGTCCTACAACGCTGCAGAGTTTGGCAATGACGCACAACTGCTCATCACAGATATTCGGAGTAGGGGAAAATTACCGGTTATCGTGGGCGGGACGCTGCTCTACTTTAAAGCGCTCTTTGAGGGACTCAATGATCTACCTAAAACAGATCCTTTAATACGAGAGGCCATCAACGAAGAGGCGAGACGCCTTGGATGGCCAGCGCTTCACGCAGAGCTTGCGAGAGTTGACCCCCCAACAGCTGAACGCCTCCCCCCAACGGATGCGCAACGAATCTCCCGAGCATTAGAAGTTTGGCGCTCCAGTGGGCGTGCGCTGTCAAGCTATTTTGTTGCTAAACACACAGTCCCACTTCGCAATAAATTGGTTTCTCTAGAACCCGCTAACCGAGCTTGGCTGCATCAACGATTGGCGCTGAGGTTTGAACAAATGCTTCAATCAGGGTTGATCGAAGAGGTCAAAACACTCAAACTCAGTTTGCCTTTAACTGCTGATTCACCCTCTATGCGCTGCGTTGGGTACAGGCAGGTCTGGGAACTCATCCAATCGCAAACCAGCGAGGAAACGGTTAGCGCCGAAGCTAGAGCTGAGACGGTTGAAAAAGCAGTGGCCGCTACACGTCAACTGGCCAAGCGACAATTAACATGGCTTAGGAGCTTACCGAACAGGGAGATCATCACATGCGACAAAGAAGACGGAAGAGAGTTGGAGCATGATTTATTTAAAATTTTAAAACTCGTTTCTTAAACCTGTTTTTTCACCTGTTTTTTCACCTGTTTTTTTACCTTTTTTTTAAAACTTGATTTGTGAGCGTAAAGCCCTAGGCCTGCAGGAGCACCCACCATGTTTAAGGTTGAACTTATTACACGACGCACTACTTTGAGTTTTGTTGCAGACAACAAAAGAAGTCTCATGGAATGCGCTGAGGATGAGGAAATACGAATCCTCAGCTCTTGCAGGAACGGAACTTGTAGAACCTGCATCACCAAAGCACTTGTTGGCTCGGTTCGTTATGAGATGCAATGGCCTGGACTCAGCGCAGAGGAACGTGCTGAGGGATTCGTATTGCCCTGCGTTGCAATTGCTTGCACAGACCTCCGAATAGAAAATTTAGATGCTTATTTGATTTAGACTTATTTGTTGCGACGACTCAAAGTGCCCGCTCTAGGGCGCCAATCGGTCTCGCACGCTCAGGGCCTTGAACTGATATTTCCAAATCAAGGCGATCAACATAGAGCCAACTCCGCCCAAGACAACCGACGCTACAGGTCCAAGAATTGCCGCGCTGGCGCCGGACTCGAATTCGCCCAGTTGGTTAGAAGCTCCAATAAAAATACCGTTGACTGCGCTAACTCTTCCCCTCATCTCATTGGGGGTTTCCAGTTGAATGAGCGTCATCCGAATCACCACACTGATACTATCTGCAACGCCGGTCACCATGAGCGCTAAAACCGAGAGCCACATTGAGTGTGAGAGGCCAAACACCGCTGTCGCAAAGCCAAAGAGGGCTACTGAGGCGAGCATCTTCTTGCCCGCCAGTCGCTCGATCGGAAACCGCGTAAGCAAAATAGTCATCACAAGCGCCCCCATAGCCGGGGACGCTCTGAGGATGCCTAGCTCAACGGGTCCAGCGCCTAAAATATCTTTTGCATAAATTGGTAATAAAGCAGTGGCTCCTCCAAG
>CAJAYT010000027.1 GCA_903949285.1 uncultured Burkholderiales bacterium | reverse complement strand
GCGTCGTCCCGGTCTTTGATCTGCGTCTCGTACTTGTCCTTGAGTGACTTCTCCGCCAGTTGCTTCTCTAATTCTGCTTGTTTGAGGCTACTCTTTAGCTCATCACGCTCGCGCTCCAATGTGTGCACGGCCTCAGTGATTGCAAGTTGCTGTTTATCGACGGTTGCGTCTAGCTTTGCCTTCAGTGATTGAATCTCGCTATCCTTAGATGCTGCTGCTTGTTGTAGTTCATTGAGTAAGTTTGCCTTGGACAGCGCTACAGCCGCTTCTTTATCTAGCCTTGCCTTGGCTAGCTCATTTGCCAATTGGTCCCGCTCCCTCTGTAAAGCTGACCTTGCCTCAGACACTGCCAACTTGCTCTCAGTCTCCAGGTTGCCAAGCTTGCCAAGGAGTTCTTGAATCTTGGCGTCCTTTGATGCTTCAGTCGCCTGGCGCTCATTGATGACATGAGTCTTGGCAAGTTCCACAGCGTTTAGCTTCTCTTTTTCAGCTAACTCAAGGCGGTTATGGATCTGCTGCTCAAAATCCTTATCCCTAACTTGCTTAAGTATGTCGGCATAACCTGTTTCATCAATTTTGAATGCTTTACCGCAGTGTGGGCAACTAATATCCTGCATGTGTCTCTCTCTGTTACCTTAAGAGGTTATTAAAGGTAGGTGACTATTCTAATTTTATTAATCTTTCCATAATAAGCGGGCAAAAGCTCAGCTGGTGAGCTTTTATTTAAATCTGACTCACCTCATATAAGTTAGGGGAGGGTGGGTATTGCCATTTCAGGTAAATGATGACAATACCGGCTAGATTGGACTAGTTAAGTTTGCTGCTTCAATCACTGGGAGATTGAGATCTCATAGTAATTTGGAACCGGGGTGGCTTGTTTGATATTTACCATTGAGGCTAATGACTTAACCAGGTCAAGAATTCGCAGGTGATCTGTTTGGCATCCAGTAAATATGGACAACTACCCTGAAAAACGCCGATCTTGATAAGGTTCGAATTCGACATACTTGGTCGGCTGTCCATGTTTGATCTGTACCAGCTGAAAGGAGACCAGTTTTAGCTCAATAATGCCTAAATATAACAATTAATTTTGCTTTTAACAATAATATTGTTAGAATATTAAAATAATGTTAAATAGAGCGCTTCCTCAACACACTATCCGCTATCTGAACCAGGTACTCGGAGGGGAGCTCTTACACGTTGGTCCAAGCGAGAAAACAGTCCAATTACCCTATTTTCTTCAAGATGCCTATGAAGTTTGGTCTGGAGAATTGCTAGGGCAACCAGTGGTACTGGCTTGTGCCAAAGGGTGGCAGTCAATTGGTCCAAAGCAACTAGCGCAACACGCAAAGCGGTTGCGTGAATTGTTGTACGCTCCAGTCATCATCGCATTGCCTGAGATTGCGCCTGGTGAGCGAAAGCGATTGATCGCAAATGGCGTGGCTTTTGTTGTTCCTGATAGGCAACTGTTCGCGCCTCAAATGGGCATGATTTTGAGTGAGCGATTCGGGACAGAACCAAGGCGGGAACAAGTGCTAGTCAGTCCAGCTACGCAGGCACTTTTGGTCTGGTTTTTAAATCACCATCCGGTGACGCAAACCTGGCACCCCTTTGAAGAAGCTTCAGCACTTGGCTATACCGCCATGACAGCAACTCGGGCAGTCCGAGAACTGGTTCAATTCAATTTGTTTGAGTTGGACGTGCGAGGACGGTCAAAATATCTGAAATTGGTGGGCACACCACGCCAGCTTTGGGAAAAGGCTAAGCCACACTTGCGATCACCGGTGATGAGAACACTGTGGACCTATGATATTCGCATTCTGGATGTGATGGGTGTTAGGTGGTCTGGTGAGAGTGCATTGGCTAGGATGACCATGGTCAATGAGCCTCAGCAGCAAGTGATTGCCATGACGACGGATGCTGCCCAAAGGGCGAAAGAGGCGGGTGTTTGTTTTGAACCCCTTAAACTTGCAGATGGCATCGCTATCCAGGTCTGGCGTTACGAGCCGGGCATGCAAGCCCAGGGGATAAACGTAGATCCTTTGTCTTTGTGGCTCAGCATGAGGGATAGCCGTGACGACCGGATCCAGATAGCGCTGGATGAGATTGAGGAAAAATTTCCATGGTGAGAGGTTTGGCGATTTTTCAGGAGTGGTTCAAGAACTTTGAAAACCAGTATGTCCTGATCGGCGGGACTGCTGCTTCGATCACCATGAACGAAGCTGGTTTGCCATTTCGAGGAACCAAGGATTTGGGTATTGTTTTGCACGTTGAAGTTCTAGCGCCTGAATTCGGCCATAAACTGCTAAATTTTTTAAGACTGTAAGCCCACTTTTGTGGGCTTAATTCATTTCAAAATCTAGGCTTCCTATGTCCAATCGCCCATTGCTCGAAGTGCTCATTACTACGCGCGGGTTAAATCCGTGGGAAAAGAATGGCAAAAAATACGCATTTATTTCAAACAAATGACAATTTAACTTAATGTGGCTAGAATCTGTGGGATACAAATTTGTAATTATTCTTAAATTATAAATATCAGGTTTGGAGAATATTCATGGACATGAGCCGCAGACAATTCTTCCGTGTCAGCAGTGCTGGATTGGTTGGGTCAAGCCTCGTCGCGCTTGGCTTCTCACCAGTGCAAGCACTTGCTGAGGCAAGAAACTTTAAATTATCCAAAACGACTGAGACGCGTAACACGTGTACCTACTGTTCAGTCGGGTGCGGAATCATCATGCACAGTCTTGGCGATAAAGCCAAGAATGTTGTATCAAGTATTGTTCATATTGAAGGGGACCCTGATCACCCAGTTAACAGAGGGACTTTGTGTCCTAAGGGTGCTGGACTGTTAGATTTTGTTCACAGCCCAAGCCGGCTCAAGTACCCAGAGGTCCGTGAGGCAGGATCCAATGAATGGAAGCGTGTCTCATGGGATGAGGCCCTCGGGCGTATTGTGAAGCTCATGAAGGCAGACAGGGATGCAAATTTTCAGGCTCAAAATGCTGATGGTAAAACCGTTAACCGTTGGCTCAGCACAGGGATGCTTTGTGCATCTGCATCTTCAAACGAAACCGGATACCTAACCGCTAAGGCCATGCGCTCGACGGGGATGCTCGTCTTCGACAATCAAGCGCGTGTTTGACACGCCCCGACGGTAGCCGGTCTGGCTCCGACGTTTGGGCGAGGTGCAATGACCAATCATTGGACCGATATTAAAAATGCTGACTTAGTTTTGATCATGGGTGGTAATGCCGCTGAGGCGCACCCCTGTGGATTCAAATGGGTTATTGAAGCCAAAAAGGAAAGAAAGGCTAAGCTTGTAGTTGTTGATCCAAGGTTTACGAGATCTGCAGCGGTTGCTGACCTTTATGCGCCCATTAGGGCTGGCTCGGATATGGCGTTTTTGGGGGGCGTCGTTAATTACCTGCTCTCCAACGATCTGATACAGCATGAATACGTAAAAAACTACACCAACGCAACATTCATAGTGGGCGAGGGGTACTCGTTCAAGGACGGTATTTTCTCAGGCTACGATCCTGAGAAACACAAATACGATCCTGGTACTTGGGCTTATGAGTTGGATGAGAAGGGTTTTGCAAAGGTGGATCCAACCATGCAGCACCCGCGCAGTGTGTTGCAGATCATGAAGCAACACTACAGCCGCTACACACCGGAGAAGGTCAGTTCGGTGTCTGGTACGCCAAAAGATAAGTTCCTTAAGATCTGCGAGATGATTGCAGCAACGGCTGTGCCCAATAAGGCCATGACAATTATGTATGCGCTGGGTTGGACACAGCACAGTTACGGCTCAGAGACGATTCGATTGGGGGCGATCTTACAGCTATTGCTGGGCAATATTGGCATCTCAGGTGGGGGCATGAACGCGCTACGCGGGCATAGCAATATTCAAGGTCTAACCGATCTTGGATTGCTTTCTCAAAGCTTGCCAGGTTATCTAAGCCTACCCAATGAGACCGAACAGGACTTTGATACCTACATCAAACACAAAACGCCAAAAACCCTCAGACCCAACCAAATGAATTACTGGCAGAACTACTCCAAGTTCTTTGTCAGTTTACAAAAAGCTTGGTGGGGCAACGAAGCCACCAAGGAGAATGACTGGGCGTTCAATTATTTGCCGAAATGGGACAAGGCCTACGACGTCATCAATGCCTTTGAGATGATGAATCAAGGAAAGATCAACGGATATATCTGTCAAGGATTCAATCCGATGAGTTCCTTCCCCAACAAGCAAAAAATTGTTGATGGCTTGTCAAAATTGAAATACTTGGTCATTATTGATCCCTTGGCTACTGAGACCTCAGAGTTTTGGAAAAACTACGGCGAATTCAATGATGTAAATACTGAATCCATTCAAACCACAGTATTTCGTCTCCCCAGTTCCTGCTTTGCAGAGGAGGAGGGATCTGTCACGAATTCAAGCCGTTGGCTTCAGTGGCACTGGAAAGGCGCTGAAGCTCCCGGGGAAGCTAAGGGAGACCTTGAGATCATTGCCGGGCTCTTTAATGGACTCAGAAGTGCGTACATTAAAGAAGGCGGTGCTTACCCAGACCCCATCACCAAGCTGACATGGAATTACAAGATCCCTCACAGTCCCTCGCCTCAGGAAATGGCGATGGAGTACAACGGCAAAGCACTTGCTGACCTCATGGGTCCAGATCCTGCAAATCCCAAAGGACCGCAAAAGGTTTTGGTCAAAGCGGGTGAGCAATTACCTGGCTTTGGAGTTTTAAAAGACGACGGTACCACTGCCGCTGGTTGCTGGATTTACGCGGGCTCTTGGACCCAGGCTGGCAACATGATGGCAAGGCGTGACAATTCTGATCCCTGGGGGATTGGTCAAACGTTAAGCTGGGCTTGGGCGTGGCCCGCCAACAGAAGGATTTTGTACAACGCAGCTTCTGCCCAGCCCAACGGTAAACCTTGGGACCCCACACGCAAACTCGTTCAGTGGAGTGGAACTTCCTGGGGGGGGGCAGATGTGCCAGATATCCGCCCTGATGCAAGTCCAGAGGATGCAGACCGCGTTCAGCCTTTCATCATGAATCCAGAGGGCGTAGCTCGTCTTTTTGCACCTACAGGTATGGCAGAAGGTCCTTTGCCGGAGCATTATGAGCCCTTTGAGACACCTCTCAAAAACAACCCCATGCATCCGGACAACCCACTTGCGCGTAACAATCCTGCAGCTAGGGTTTATAAGCGTGACCGGGATCAGTTTGGTAAACGAGAGGATTTCCCATATGTCGCAACCAGCTATGCCTTGACTGAACACTTCCATGGGTGGACCAAGCATGCCCTAACCAATGCGGTTATCCAGCCTCAGCAATTTGTTGAAATTGGCGTTGAACTCGCTAAGGCCAAAGGGATTGCGAATGGGGACTGGGTCAAGGTGACATCCCCACGTGGATACATCAAGGCCGTGGCGGTTGTGAGTAAACGTATCCCTCAACTCGATTGTGATGGTCAAAAAGTCGATACGGTTGGTATGCCCAATCACTGGGGCTTCATGGGCCAAGCTAAGAAGGGCTTTACTGTTAACACCCTTACCCCGGTGGTTGGCGACGCAAACACTCAAACACCTGAGTACAAAGCGTTCACAGTTAACATTGAAAAGGCGTAAGGAGTAGATATGTCATCCCTACAAACTTTAGACATAGCGCTGCGCTCAGCAACTACCACTCCTTCTACTCAGGTGAGAACATCGCCAGAAGTAGCTAAGCTCATTGATGTCTCAGCCTGTATTGGTTGCAAAGCCTGTCAAGTAGCCTGCATGGAGTGGAATGATATAAGGCCAGAGGTTGGTACGAACGCTGGTACTTACGATAACCCCAATGATCTTGGACCCTCCGCTTGGACTGTGATGCGTTACTCTGAGGTCGAGGTCAAACGCGATTCAACCAATGAACAAGAAGAGTCAACCCTTGAATGGTTAATCCGTAAAGACGGTTGCATGCACTGTGATGATCCAGGGTGTTTGAAATCTTGCCCTTCCCCAGGCGCAATCATTAAATACAGCAACGGAATAGTTGACTTTATCAGTGAGAACTGTATTGGATGCGGAAACTGTGTCACAGGTTGCCCATTTGATGTTCCCCGAATCAGTCAAAAGGACAACAAAGCCTATAAATGCTCACTTTGCTCAGACCGTGTCGGTGTGGGACTGGAGCCTGCATGTGTAAAAGCTTGTCCAACGGGAGCCATTCATTTTGGTACAAAAGAGGATATGCATGAATATGCATCCACTCGTGTAACTGATCTGAAGGAGCGTGGGTATGCACAGGCCGGGGTCTATGACCCCCAAGGAGTGGGCGGCACACACGTTATGTACGTTCTGCAGCATAACGATCAGCCCGAGCTGTATCACGGGCTACCTTCTAACCCAAAGATTAGTCCCTTGGTTTACCTGTGGAAAGGCGTTGCCAAGCCCATGGCTGTAGCCGCTATTATTGGTGCTGCAGTGGTGAGCTTCTTTCATTACATGAAGGTTGGACCGATTAAAGAGAATGAGGAGGTCTGATATGAGTAAAGAAACTACAGATACCCCTAAGGACTTAAAGCGTTACGAAGACTTGACCCGGATGAATCACTGGGCGATTGTGTTTTTGTTTTTTGGCGCTGGTTTGTCTGGGCTTGCCTTTTTTCATCCATCACTTTTTTTCTTGACCGATCTCTTTGGGGGCGGACCCTGGACTCGCATTTTGCATCCCTATATGGGTGTTTTAATGGCGCTGGCGTTTGTTGGCATGTACGTAGAACTTTGGCGCGATAACCTGTTAGTCAAGGTGGACGTTGAGTGGCTCAAAAAGATGGGTGAGATGTTTGCTGGGCGCAAGGAGAACATGCCAGAGGTTGGGAAATACAACGCTGGTCAAAAAATTGTTTTCTGGTTGATGACGGCAAGCTTACTCACACTCATTTTGACAGGCATTTTGTTTTGGCATACCTGGTTTCCACATTTTCCTATTCTTGCCAGGCGAATTGGTGTGCTCATTCACGCGTTCTCTGCAACAATCTTAATACTCACCGTCATTACCCATATTTACGCTGCTATTTGGGTGAAAGGGACCACCAGAGCCATGACAGAGGGATCAGTTTCTAGAGGTTGGGCCAAGGCAAATCACCCGCTTTGGTACAAAGAGAAAATTGCTGAAGAGAATTCAACAAAAACAAATCCTACTTAAACATTTCTCCTCTCTTCCCTGAAAAACGGCGCATTAATGTGCCGTTTTTTTTCAATCTAGCTGATGTAAGTAAAATACCTTCATGAACCCCATTCAAAGCGTTAACTTCCTCTCTCCCGAAGAAATTGCCACTCGTGAGTTAGAAGAAGTCTCCAAGACAAAATTACCTAATCTGTCCGATATCTTCAAGGACCGAGAGCTCAGGCTGCGTCAGTTGGCTGCTGGGCATGCGATGAGAGATTTTCTTATCTTCACTGCAGATCTTTCAAGCGCACAGCACAAAGCACTGAATGATGAGGGTTTCAATAAAAAACAATCCGTTGCAACACGCTGCCCCAGTGTTGAGCAACTGCAAGCATCAGCACAAAAAGGCCTACCACCGCTTGAGTTACAAAACGTCGTTTTAGACAGTGTATGGATTGATGATCTTAACTTTATTTTGGACGATGTTCTCAAACACCTTGCAAGCGAGGCTGCGACACGACGGGTGATCCAGGAGTTAAGGGGATTTACCCCTGAAGTGTTAAACCAACAAGCTCAAAGGCTCCTCAGTGGGGTAATGTTAGGTTTGAATTTGGGGACGGCACCCCTTATTGCCTCTGCACTTCAGGTCTATTGGGCCAGGGTTGCGAGCGCGACCGCTCAACTTTATCCCAACAAAATATTCCCACAAATCGCCGACGCAACCGTTTGCCCATGTTGTGGATCCAAACCCGTAGCAAGCATCAATACGGTGGGTGCAGACGTAGGTACAAGTCGTTATTTGCATTGCTCGCTTTGCCAAACCAAATGGCATATGACCAGGATCAAATGCACCCACTGCGAATCCACCAAAGGTGTTGCCTATCAATCGTTGGTTGAATCCTCCGCTCAGACGGCAAGAAACGTTGAGCCTGCAACGACTGCAAATGAAGCGGCAGTCTCCGTTGAGACTTGTGATGAATGCCATCATTACTTAAAAATCGTTAATATGGCCAAAGACTACCAAGTCGAGCCAGTAGCTGATGATCTTGCAACTGTGACCCTTGATCTGCTGATCTCGGATGCTGGATACACACGCAGTGGGATAAACCTTATGCTGCTGTTTGGTCCACCAGCGGATGACGCACGCCGTGACGAAAGCGATCCAAAAGGTTCATTTGATAGGTCACTAAAAAAGTAGCACCTGATGAACACACCAGAGGGAACCGAAGTTGATGGTCTAAGGGCTCACGAAGCTCTGTCAGTCCATGCAAATCAAAAGGACTCAATGCCCGCTAATCTGTCCTCCAAGCTTGGTAGCGATATGAGCGGTCTTCATTCTCTTTTATCTAAGCTCCCTTCAATTGATCGTTTGATCACTGCGCCTTTGCTTAAGGAGACAGTGAACACTTTCGGTTTGAAATTGACCTCCCAAGTTGCCAAAGATTTGATGACTGATATCAGGCAACTTTTACAAAATGCACATCATACCGGGGACACACTGTCTCAAGAGCTCATGCCCAGTGAGGTGGAATTGTCCACTCTCATTCACCAGTCCTGCGTTTACAAAACGGACTTGAAGTTTAAAAGTGTTTTAAATATGACGGGTACAGTCATACATACAAACCTTGGAAGATCAGTATTGGCCGATGAGGCCGTCTTAGCCTTGGTACAGGCGGCTAAGAACCCCTTGAACTTGGAGTACGATTTAAACAGTGGCGAGAGGGGTGACCGCGATTATTTTGTAGAGGAGTTGATTTGTGAAATCACTGGTGCACAGGCAGCAACTTTTGTCAACAATAATGCTGCTGCAGTGCTACTCTCTATATCAGCCTTAGCCTACGACCGTGAAGTGATCATCTCAAGGGGTGAATTGGTAGAGATCGGAGGCGCCTTCAGAATGCCCGATGTCATGCAAAGTGCGGGCGCGAAGATGGTTGAAGTGGGCACCACCAACCGCACGCATATGGGAGATTATGAGCGGGCGATTGGTGGGCGGACATCTTTATTGATGAAAATCCATACCAGTAACTATCAGGTCCAAGGGTTTACAAAAAGTGTCAACGAATCAGAACTCTCTGTTTTATCGAGAAAATACAAAATTCCCTTGGCAACAGATTTAGGCAGTGGTTCACTCATTGAGATGGACAAATACGGACTTCCCCACGAACCCACTCCCCAAGAGATGCTTAAAGCTGGGTGTAACGTAGTCACTTTTTCCGGCGATAAATTATTAGGCGGCCCTCAAGCAGGAATTATTGTCGGAACAAGTCGTGAGATTGAACTGATCAGGCGTTATCCGTTGAAAAGAGCGCTGAGACTCTCAAAGTTGCCCATGGTAGCTTTGGAGGCTACTTTAAAGCTGTACCTTCAGCCCGAGAAATTAGTAGATCATTTACCCACACTGCGCTGGTTGACGAGGCCACAAAGTGAGATCAAACAAAAGGCTGAACAACTCTTAAATTCATTCATCATTGCTTTGAGTCCAAGGTATGGCGTTCAGATCGCTCCCATGATGAGCCAAATAGGCTCGGGCTCCTTGCCTGTAGACACGCTTCCCTCTTTTGGATTGGCCATAACCCCCAATGTTGATGGAAGCAAAGGCGTTGGTTCTGCACTCCTTAGGCTCAGCGCTGCGCTGCGCACGTTGCCGATCCCAATTATTGGACGCATCGAGCGAAATCAACTTTTTCTTGACTGCCGCTGTATTGACTCACCTGAACTGGTCTGTGTACAAATGACGAAGCTTGAGCTTTGCTGATTCAATGATTATTGGAACTGCAGGGCACATAGATCATGGCAAAACCTCTTTAGTAAAGGCGTTGACCGGTGTTGATACAGACCGCCTGGCTGAGGAAAAACGAAGAGGTATGACCATTGAACTCGGGTTTGCGCGGATGCTCAATGAGAGCGTTGCGAGCTCTGGTTTAGAAGCTTCATTAGGGACTACTGGTACTTCTGGAACTTCTGGAACTTCTGGCATTTCTTTTATTGATGTTCCAGGCCACGAAAAATTAGTACGAACGATGCTCGCGGGAGCAAGTGGCATTGATTTCGCAATGCTCGTTATTGCAGCAGATGACGGCTTGATGCCCCAAACCTTAGAGCACCTGGCTATTTTGAGTCTACTCAAAATCAATCAAGGCTGTATCGTGATCACCAAATGCGATAAAGTCGATGGCGCACTTTTAGAGCAAAGGGTTCGGGAGGCAGAAAATATTGCAATCAATTATGGGTTGTGTGAATTTAGTGCCTTTTGCGTCAGTACCATAACAGGGCAAGGAATAGAGTCGTTGCGAGCCCACTTGTTTGCAGCTCAGCTAAACCATCAAGCGCAGATCAAGGTGAGCTCAGCCTATGATGGTTTTAGGATGGGCCTTGATCGGGCCTTTAGTTTGGAGGGTATTGGGACTGTCGTGGCTGGAAGTATTCACAAGGGACTCGTCAGAGTTGGAGATGAATTATGCTTGGCCCATAATCCAGACCATCACTACCGAGTCCGTTCTCTTCAGGTTCACGGGGAGCAGGTACAAGAGGCATGTGCTGGTCAACGCTGTGCAATTGCTTTAGCAGGTCTGGAGCGAACTTTGACCGAGCGGGGCCAGATGATTTGCTCGCCACGCGTTGTATCTACAACTGAGAGACTCGACGCCTATATAGAGGTTTCAAAGTCACAATTGAAGCCCTTGCGCTCTGGAGGGGTGGTGCATGTGCACGCCCTAACGCAAGAGCGCGTGGCCTCGCTCGCTGTGTTGGGTAGAGATAGTATAGAGCCCGGAGACAGCGGCCTTGTGCAACTTATATTGCATCGCCCCATTCATCTTTGGAATTCAGATAAGCTCATCTTGCGCGACGCAAGCGCGAGCTCTACTGTTGCAGGAGGGAGCGTACTGGAGGTGAGAGGTCCAAAGCGGTATAGACAAACCCCTGAGCGCCTAAGCTACTTGCAAACTCAGCGCACACAAGACTTGTTATCAAGACTTCAGAAGGGGCTGCCGTTAGCACCTTTTGGAGTCAATATCCCTCAAAAGTTGATTGACAATGGAGTTGATCCCAAAACCGATTTGAAGGATTTGTTTGCGCAGGGCGAGCAACAAAAGAGTGAAGCAACGGGTCGTCATCCAATTCAAACTATTCTTACATCTGCATTCTTAAGTCTTGACCAGTTATGGCTCATTGATCGGGAAGTATTGCACACCCTTAAAACCAAGGTCTTGAAGGTGCTCGCAGAGCACCACTCTCAATTTCCAGAGATGCTAGGGCTGATTCAAGGTCGTGCAAAACTAACTTTTGGTGTTCAAATGACTAATGATATTTGGATGCGAATTGTTGATCAAATGCTTGAAGAGCGTTTGATAGGCGTTAAGAACGGATTCTTGTATCTGCCCGAGCACGGGGAGGTTATAAACGATGCAGACCAACGAATCGCTCAAAAAGTATTGCCGCTCATTGAGGAGGGCGGGTTTGATCCACCTTGGGTCAGGGATTTGGCAACTAAAACCAGTATCAGTGAAATTCAAATGCGAATGGCGCTTGTTAGGCTTGCTGCCTTGGGCGAGCTTTATCAAGTCGTCAAGGATTTGTTTTACCACCCTGCACAGGTGCAGCGCATGGCTAAGATCATTCAAGATATCGGTGCAATCAATTCTCAGCAAACTGGCAAGTCGGTTGTTGGGGCTGCGCAGTTCAGGGATGCAACTGGGTTAGGTCGAAAAAGGGCAATACAAATATTGGAGTTCTTTGACAAAATCGGATTTTGCAAAAGAGTCGGCGATGTCCATTTGATTCGTACGGGAACAGCACTTTTCTCCCAGGTTTTGTCTGATAAGAGGGCATAATTTCTACAAAACTTGACTGAATTGAGGGAAAGAAATCATTCCTGGTGGGGTGGCTGGGCTTCAAACCCAGTTGGTGGCGCCAAGCGTCGCTAGGTGGGTTCGACTCCCACTTCTTTCCGCCATTTTTAACAATAGTAGTTCTAGAACCAATTGGCTATTCAATTGAACAAGCAACTCTCCTAAGATCACACCCAGTGTGAGTAAGTTATCTAACACTTACGCTTAGGTCAGCATGGTTGCTAATAGATCTTGCAAGTCTTGTGGTTCTCATTAAGGAGGTTCGATTCCTCCTTACCTTTCAGCCTTGACCCCTCGGCTCAATCCCGTATTAGGGCTAGGTGGGCCGAAAGAGCTTATTGAATACAAAATATTGGTTTCACAAAGAGCTAACAAATGAAGATGGATTGGGCCTTGACCTATTAGGTTTCTCAGACTCAATAGTCCCAAAATTAATAAAACAAATTCCCTCTTCTAACTCAGATAGTGAGAATAGTTCACGTAAATACTTGGAGTTAACTGCTTGACCACTGGTAATGCCACTACCAATATTCAGAGATTTCGCCATTAAAAGCATATTTTGTATTGCACATCCTAGAGAGATAAGCCTCTCTGCCTTGGGAATTTGAGGATTGGATTGCTCAAGGTTTAGGGTTGAGAAAACAATGCACGGCGCTCTAAATGCCTTGGAATATGACGCATCAATTTGTTCTTGGGTAGCAGTCGAATCTCTGGTTTTTAGAGCCGCTACAAATGCACTGCCTAAAGCGTTCCTCTTGGAATCTGGCACAGTAATGAATCGCCAAGGGTTGAGTTGTCCGTGATCGGGTGCGTGGGAGGCCGCCTTAAATATAAGTTCCAGCTGATGAAGGTCCGGGCCAGGGGATACGAGTCTTTTAGGAGCTATATTTTTTCTTGCGGCCATGAGTTCAAGCAAGTTAGATGGTGTTTGCTGTGTTGTCTTGGTAGTCATCTTTGGCCGTTATGCGGAGTTATTTGGAGTTTGATTAAAATGCGAAAGTTGGTAATGAGCAAAAAATGATTAGAAATCAAAGCTCCCAAGATCAAAAAATGTAAAGCAGTTGCTGTGCTACTTGACTGATTGAATGCTGAATTGTGAACAGAGCTTGCTATACACTCGAGTTTAACAAATATCGGCTTTTTTCAACTCCTCCCATTGCTTTATCCCAAAACATTCAAGCCAAACCCAAATGAACTCAAGCAATAATTCAGATTGTCCACCAGGGGTTAGAGAGCTTGAAGTTAATCGCTACAAAAATGGATCGCTTCATACGAGTCGAGACTTTTTAGCGCAAGAAATTCCTATAGCCTTAGTATTCAACGGTATCTCACATGCTGTCATGATGGCGACACCTCTTGACTTAGAAGACTTTGCGCTTGGATTTGGGCTAACTGAGGGTCTTTTGAGCTCTCCTAGTGAGCTTTACGGCATTGAGCAAAGAGCAGTTGAACAGGGTATCGAGATCCATTTAGAAGTCTCCTCCGCTTGCGAGTGGCGACTCAAAGAGCGTCGAAGAACTCTGGCTGGTCGCACAGGTTGCGGGCTTTGTGGAACAGATAGCTTGTCACAAGTTCGCCAAAAACTATCGCCTTTGCGTGCTGCCAATGTGGATTTGGCTGCCATCATGAAAGCTCAGAGGGACCTGCACAATTGGCAACCCCTTCAACAGTTGACTGGAGCGACGCACGCTGCAGCTTGGGTGAATGGACAAGGCGAAATACTACGAGCGAGGGAAGACGTAGGTCGTCACAATGCGATGGATAAGTTGATTGGGGACTTGTTGCGAAATAAAGTAAACCCTGAGTCCGGATTTTTTTATATTACCAGCCGAGCTAGTTTTGAGATGGTACAAAAATCGATTGTATTTGGGTGCTCAGTATTGGCTGCTATTTCTGCACCTACTGCATTTGCTGTAGAACTCGCACATGCTCATAACTTGGCCTTGGCCGGGTACGTGCGAGGTGAAGGATTGGTCTCGTATACTTTTAAGGAAAGATTTCTTTAAACGATTTT
>CAJAYT010000026.1 GCA_903949285.1 uncultured Burkholderiales bacterium | reverse complement strand
TTTGCAACAACGCCAGCACCTACAGTCTTACCACCCTCACGGATCGCAAATCTCAGGCCTTCTTCCATCGCAATCGGGTTGATCAACTTAACTGTTATAGATACGTTGTCCCCTGGCATCACCATCTCTTTACCTTCTGGCAACTCAATCGCGCCAGTCACGTCCGTCGTGCGGAAGTAAAACTGTGGCCTGTAGTTATTAAAGAACGGGGTGTGACGTCCACCTTCGTCTTTTGACAACACATACACCTCAGCCGTGAAATGCGTGTGCGGCTTGATCGAGCCAGGCTTACACAACACTTGTCCACGCTCCACGTCTTCGCGCTTTGTTCCGCGAAGCAATATTCCAACGTTATCACCCGCCTGACCTTGGTCAAGCAGCTTTCTAAACATCTCAACACCCGTACAGGTCGTCTTTTGTGTGTCTTTGATACCCACAATCTCAATCTCTTCACCAACCTTCACGATGCCGCGCTCAATACGACCCGTCACCACCGTGCCGCGTCCAGAAATAGAGAACACATCTTCTACAGGCATCAAAAACGCGCCGTCCACTGCGCGCTCTGGCGTTGGAATGTATGTATCCAGTGCCTCAGCCAATTTCAAAATCGCGCCTTCTCCGAGGTCACCCTTGTCGCCTTCGATGGCCAACTTGGCTGAACCCTTGATGATCGGTGTGTCGTCACCAGGGAAATCGTATTTAGAGAGCAACTCACGCACTTCCATCTCAACGAGCTCGAGCAACTCAGCATCGTCAACCATGTCGCATTTGTTCAAAAACACGATGATGTAAGGCACACCCACTTGACGCGCCAACAAAATGTGCTCACGTGTTTGAGGCATCGGTCCATCAGCAGCAGAGCAAACCAAAATCGCTCCGTCCATCTGCGCCGCACCCGTAATCATGTTCTTCACATAGTCAGCATGCCCTGGACAGTCAACGTGCGCATAGTGACGGTTTGCCGTCTCGTACTCAACGTGCGCTGTGTTAATCGTAATTCCGCGCGCTTTCTCTTCTGGCGCCGCATCAATCTGATCGTAGGCCTTCGCCTCACCACCAAACTTTGTAGATAAAACCGTTGTAATCGCCGCTGTTAGCGTCGTCTTACCATGGTCCACGTGACCAATTGTGCCCACGTTAACGTGTGGCTTGGTACGTTCAAATTTGCCTTTTGCCATTTTTTACTCCAAAGAACAAAGCCCGTGTTCGGTTTAGCGTTTGCACAAAATTGCTGAATCATCTCGCACGGGTAACAAGATGGCACTTTGTCGCAGACGAGCGCCCCAGGCTTTGGGGCGCCAATGTTAATTACAAAATCAAAAGCAGAGTTCTTTTGAACCCAGATTACTTAGCGCGTGAAGCAACAATTGCCTCAGCCACGTTACGCGGTGCTTCTGTGTAGTGCTTGAATTCCATAGTGTAGGTTGCGCGACCTTGCGACATGGAACGAAGCGTAGTGGAGTATCCAAACATCTCAGAGAGTGGAACTTCGGCCTTAATAGCCTTACCACCACCGACCATGTCTTCCATACCCTGAACCATACCGCGACGTGATGACAAATCTCCCATCACGTTACCGGCGTAATCTTCAGGGGTCTCAACTTCTACAGACATCATTGGCTCAAGAATGACGGGAGAAGCTTTCTTGCAACCCTCTTTGAATCCAAAAATACCAGCCATCTTAAAGGCCATTTCAGAGGAGTCAACATCATGGTAAGAACCAAAGTGGAGCGTAACTTTAACGTCAACCACTGGGTAGCCAGCCAACACGCCAGAAGTCAATGCCTCAACAACGCCCTTCTCAACTGCAGGAATGTATTCTCTGGGAACAACACCGCCCTTGATTGCGTCTACGAATTGGAAACCCTTGCCTGGCTCGTTAGGCTCAATCTTGAAAACAACGTGTCCGTATTGACCCTTACCACCGGACTGGCGAACAAACTTACCTTCAGCGTCTTCGACAGTTTTGCGAATCGTCTCACGGTAAGCAACCTGTGGCTTACCAACGTTGGCTTCTACGCCAAATTCGCGCTTCATGCGGTCAACGATAATCTCTAAGTGCAATTCACCCATACCCGCGATAATGGTTTGACCAGACTCCTCATCTGTCTTCACGCGGAAAGACGGATCCTCAGCAGCCAAACGCTGCAGGGCAATACCCATCTTTTCTTGGTCAACTTTAGTCTTTGGCTCTACCGCCTGTGCAATTACAGGCTCAGGAAAGACCATGCGCTCCAATGTAATGATGTCATCTGGAGAGCAAAGTGTTTCACCAGTTGTAACGTCCTTTAATCCCACGCAGGCTGCAATATCACCAGCGCAAATTGCGTCAACTTCTTGACGTGTATTTGCGTGCATCTGAACGATACGACCGATACGCTCTTTCTTTCCCTTAATTGGGTTGTAGACGGTGTCCCCTTTGGACAAAATTCCAGAATACACACGAACGAAAGTCAACTGACCCACAAATGGATCGGTCATCAATTTAAAGGCGAGCGCTGAGAATTTTTCTTTGTCATCCGCTTTTCTGTGCACTTCTTTTTCATCCTCGTCCAAACCACCAACTGGCGGAATATCCAAAGGAGAGGGCATCAACTCAATAACAGCGTCCAACATACGTTGTACGCCCTTGTTTTTAAATGCAGTACCACAAAGCATTGGCTGGATTTCACCACCAATGGTTCTTGTTCTCAAACCAAGGCGAATTTCGTCTTCAGATAAATCGCCTTCTTCGAGGTACTTGTTCATCAATTCTTCTGATGCCTCAGCCGCAGCCTCAACCATCTTTTCACGCCACTCCTTAGCCGTAGCGGCCAAGTCAGCAGGTATATCTTGGTACTCAAACTTCATGCCTTGTGAAGCCTCATCCCAAATAATGGCCTTCATTTTCAACAAGTCCACAACGCCCGTAAAATTCTCTTCGGCACCAATGGGTATCACGATTGGGATTGGATTTGCTTTTAAGCGAAGACGCATTTGATCGTAAACTTTGAAGAAGTTTGCGCCGGTGCGGTCCATCTTGTTCACAAATGCTAGACGTGGCACGCGGTATTTGTTAGCTTGACGCCATACCGTCTCTGACTGTGGCTGAACTCCGCCGACAGCGCAATAAACCATACAAGCGCCGTCCAACACACGCATAGAACGCTCAACTTCAATAGTGAAATCAACGTGTCCGGGGGTATCAATAATATTGATACGGTGCTCAGGGAAAGACAGATCCATGCCTTTCCAAAAACAAGTGGTCGCTGCAGAAGTAATCGTAATTCCGCGCTCTTGCTCTTGCTCCATCCAGTCCATGGTTGCAGCGCCGTCATGAACTTCACCGATCTTGTGGTTTACACCGGTGTAAAACAAAATGCGTTCTGTCGTAGTCGTTTTTCCAGCATCAATGTGAGCAGAGATACCGATATTGCGATAACGCTCGATAGGAGTATTGCGAGCCATGGAATTACCCTTTTTTAAATCAGAAAGTTTGACCTCGCTAGAGTCAATCTCTTAAAAAGAGATTGATCCAATCAAGGTCAGTTTTATTTGGAAATTAGAAACGGAAATGCGAGAAGGCTTTGTTAGCCTCTGCCATACGGTGAACCTCGTCACGCTTTTTCATTGCTCCACCGCGGCCCTCTGAGGCCTCAAGCAATTCATTGGCCAAACGCAATGCCATAGACTTCTCACCACGCTTGCGAGCCGCTTCCTTGATCCATCTCATGGACAAAGCTAGACGACGAACGGGGCGAACCTCAACAGGCACCTGATAGTTTGCACCACCCACACGGCGGGACTTAACCTCAACCATGGGCTTAACGTTGTTGATCGCAAGACTAAATAGTTCGAGCGGATCTTTATTTGCTTTTTTCTCAATCTGTTCTAGCGCGCCGTAAATAATGCGCTCTGCAACAGCTTTTTTACCGCTCTCCATGATAACGTTCATGAATTTAGAGAGCTCTACATTTCCAAACTTTGGATCTGGAAGAATTTCACGTTTAGGGACTTCACGACGACGTGGCATAACAATTACCTCTTTATAAAAATTTCAGTTAGCGATCAAACTTAATCGCTTCGGCAGCCATCTAACTGCCACTTACTAATCCCGCCTTGGCCAAGCAATATCAATTGCACAAAACCAACGATCAAGGATCCAATTCGAGTCCTTAACCCCAGGGACCCCCCAGGGATTACAAACCCGAAATTCGAATTACGCCTTCTTAGGACGCTTTGCGCCGTACTTGGAGCGTGACTGCTTACGGTCTTTAACACCCTGCAAATCAAGCGATCCACGCACGATGTGGTATCTCACACCTGGCAAATCTTTTACACGACCACCACGAACCAGAACCACTGAGTGCTCCTGGAGGTTATGGCCTTCACCGCCAATGTATGAAATGACTTCAAAACCATTGGTTAAACGAACTTTAGCCACTTTGCGAAGTGCAGAGTTAGGCTTCTTTGGAGTGGTGGTGTACACGCGTGTGCAAACGCCGCGCCTTTGTGGCGAGTTTTGCATAGCTGGACTCTTGGACTTGATCTTCTCGACCGTCCGTCCTTGTCTCACCAATTGACTAATGGTTGGCATTTAAACGTCCCTCAACGTTGATAACGTAAATCTATTAACTTCTCGGGGAAATTCCGAAAAGCCTTCTAGTATAACAGTTTTAACCCAGTTTAAAAGGTAAATCTTCAGGCGTCTAGGCTAAATTACCCCCCCACTGGCCCCAAATACAACTCAAACCATAGCCGATTGGGCGGGTTTGGCAGCTTAAAAGGGGGGCCTTAAGTGGGAAGTACTTGGGGGCTTGAGCCTGGGTAATATCTTTTAGTGGACATATTCAACCCCACTCATACGGCTCTGCTAAAAACCCGCCAAATCTAATATGAGAGGTGTATCTGCGCCGGCATGTCTCATTTAATCCACAAGCGAATTGAATCCCAAGTTCTACCCAAAAAGCCAGCTTGCTCAATATTTTGAAGACTCATAAGCGGCAATTCGAGTAACGTCACCTCATCCAATTTAACCTTCAGCTTGGCAACCGCTTGTCCAACTGCAATGGGAGCGTACAAAGGGTCAGCCCTAGAGACTTCGGTTTTGATTTTGGCGGCCTGCCCAAGGGGAACCGCGACAACGATGGGCTCGTTGCGACCCAACTTCACAGTAGACTCGCGTCCCTGCCAAACAGGAGGCGCCTGCACCACTTGCCCAGCGTCATACAACTTGATTCCCTCAAACGTAGTGAAGCCCCAGTTCAAGAGCTTTTGAGCTTCATTGGCGCGGGAAACATCGCTGGATGCGCCCAAAATAATGGTCAATAGCCTGCGCCCCGCTAAATTAGGGAAGTCACGCTTGGCGGTGGCAATCATGCAGTAACCCGCCGCGTCGGTGTGCCCCGTCTTAAGTCCATCCACAGAGGGGTCTCTGAACAGGAGTAAGTTTCTATTGTTCTCGTTGGACACAGGAGTACCCGGGTAGCGGTACTTCTTGATGGCGTAATAACCCACATACTGGGGGAAGTCATGCATCAAGCGAGTCGCTAATATTGACAAATCCCTTGCAGTCGTTATGTGTCCTTGCTCGGGGAGTCCTTCGGGATTTTTGAAGGTGGTGTTTTTCATGCCAAGGAGTTTGGCCTGCGCGTTCATCATCTGAACAAAATGCTCCTCCGTGCCGCCCACTCCCTCTGCTAGCACCAGCGTTGCATCGTTACCAGACTGCACGATCATCCCCTTGATTAAATCCTCCACAGGGACTTGCATTTTGGGGTCTATAAACATTCTCGAGCCCTCCACCTTCCAAGCATGAATGCTGACGGGAAAGGTTTGGGTCAGGTTGATTTTCTGAAGCCTGAGCGCATCAAAAACCAAATAAGCGGTCATTAATTTTGTCAGTGATGCCGGCTCCACCGGATCATCGGCGCCTTTTTCTGCTAGCACTTGATGTGCGCTCACATCGAGCAACAAATAGGCCTTTGCAGCAACCTCAGGAGCCTGGGGTTGCTGGGCGCTAGCTCCGACCAGAAAGAATGACAATAAACAGCCTAGAGCAAAGGCCCCCCACTTGAACTTGTTATAACCAGGATTCATCACGTCAAATATATTCATCAAATCACTCAATTTAAATTACAAATCTTTATACCCATCAAGCCTTCAAGTGCTGCACCACCAAGGATTTCAAAAGTGGTAGCTGGCCGTGAAAGAAATGCCCAACTGATGGCACGACAGTAACCGGTAGCACCTGTGGACGAGCCCAGTCCATCACTGAGCTTAAGGGAACGGTATCGTCCTCTTCGCCGTGAATGACCAGAGTTCGCGCGTGAAGGGCGGGGGCAATTGGGCGCACGTCAAAGCGCGTTGTAGCAGTGCCAACGAGCACTACTTTCTTTAACTCTCCCGACAAAGACCCTTGATCCGAGTCCGAGAAGGCTCGACCGCTTGCGCTTAATTGCTCAACCCCGTGAGAGGCGATAAAGGCACCAAAAGAAAATCCAGACAAAGCAATCGGCCCGAAAGGAGCGACTTGTTCGATGATGCTCAACAAGTCACTTGTCTCGCCTGCGCCGTTATCGTGGACGCCCTGTGAATTGCCAACGCCTCGAAAATTAAATCTGAGCGTCTTCCATCCGCTGGCCAAAAAACCTCGCGCAAGCGTTTGAACAACCTTGTTGTCCATGGTTCCACCAAACAAGGGGTGAGGGTGACAAATAATGGCCATCCCACTGTCCACGGTATTCGGCGCATCAATGCTTGGGTAATCCAACAAGGCCTCAATCCCACCAGCACCGCCTTCTAAAGTCAACTTTTCACTTGATCTGTTCACGTTTAGCGCCCCACACCAGCAGGCAATAGAAGTCGTGTCACGATCTGGTTGTTTTGCAGATGGGAGGTAATAATTTCATCTATATCGCTCAAATCCACATAGGTATACCAAATGGCCTCAGGATAGACCACCAAGACTGGAGCGCCTGCACAGCGGTCTAAACAGCCCGCCTTATTGACACGCACACCACCGACACCGTTTAGACCGTGACTCTTAACTTTTTGTTTACAGTGCTCGAACGCTTCTTGTGCTTGGTGCTTGGCGCAACAAGCCTCCGAGTTGGAGCGCTCATTCAAGCAAAAAAATACATGGTGCTTGTAATAAGTTTCTGGGCTTTTTTGTTCAATCATCACTGTATTTTAGTGAGTTATTTGGTTCTAAGCCCTCTAAGTAATTTATAAAAAATAAGCAACAACACAGCAAAGGGCCAAAACCAACCCAACCACTGAGCCAATCCATGAAAGCGTATGAACCGCCCTTGCTCCCATGTTTGAAGGTTTTGTACGAGATAGGCGTCCACGCCCTTTTGGTTGATCAAAGACAGTTGCAAGGTGATCACGATCACTAAAAAAACATCACAACTTGCTGCGTCCAACTTAAGCGTGAGCAAACACAACAACAACCCCAGCACCAAACCCGCACCCACCCAAGGACTCAACCAAGACCAGGCGTGAGAAGGACCAAAACTCAGGGCGGTTGACAAGCCAGTTACCAAAAAAGCGCAGGCAGTCACAAGCCCCAAAAAAACCAACTTCTGCCTGCGCCTTTGAATCACAGCGGCACCGAGCAAAAAGGGGATCAACAATCCAAGGGCAACACAAACCAACTCAACACCAGGGGCCAGGGGCTGCGCTTGCACCTCAAAGTTGGGGAGCCAATTTAAAAACGGGGTATCGCTCAGCCAATCGTGAAGTACCCCCTGTACTCTGGCTTGAATTTGGCCCAAACCCAGTGGGACAACACTTGGAAACAACAAACAAAAAGGCCACAATGCAATCAATACAAGGCTTGCGCTGACGCCTCGAGTGGAGGATAAAAACCAACGCCTGCGAAACAAACTCCAGCGATCCAAAAATCCAAGTCGCTCCAGTATGTAGGAGCTGATAGCACCAAGTAAAGCGCCAACCGTATTAAAGACCCAGTCGGCTAGCGAGGGGACTCGGGCAGGCAAATAGCTTTGCAAACACTCCATCGCCAAAGACACCAATGACGCTAATAGCAATGCGTTGATCAGTGCTGATTTGTTTCGCCCAGTTCTCAAAAACCCAAGCGTTAGAAAAAATCCCAGGGGAGCGTAGCCAAAAATATTAAAAACCACATCAAAACCGCTCCAGTAATGTGGCCAACCTGCCAGTAAGAATTCCACAGGATTGAGCTCTTGATCGCGCCAATTTTGAAACGGATACAAACTGGCATAGATAATCAACGCAATGTAGATAATCGCCAAAGACCATGCAGAGGTCGGTTCTTGCAACAAATTCTTGTTGCCTTCACCTGCGTCCAGACCTATTTGTGTGGACATATGGACGACTTAAAAAGGTTTAACAACGACCAATATAACCGTCGCTGTTAAAAGTAGTACCGGAATTTCGTTGAACCAACGGTACCAAACATGCGAGTGCAAAGTTCGCCCCTGCTCAAACCACCTTAGATGCCTTGCACAGCCAAAATGATAAAGCAGTGTGAGTGCGACTAAAAAAAGCTTTGCATGCAACCAACCCTGAGTTGCAAATCCTCCGCCGGGACTTAAAAAACCCTCCACCCACAAAAGCCAAACACCCAGTCCAAGAGCTGGGATCATCAAAAGTGTGGTGAACCGCAGAAGCTTCTTGGCCATCAACATTAACCTGGCCTGCTCGGCGATCGAGCCGGCCTCCACCATTGCGAGGTTCACAAATATGCGGGGCAAGTAAAACAAGCCAGCAAACCAACTCGCTACAAAAACAATATGAAAAGATTTAATCCACAGCATTCGTAAAGTGTAATCCCAAGCGCCCCCTAACCAAGCAGGCAGCAGAAACCTTTTGCGATGATTTTGCTTAATTTAGAGATTTTGTCCGACACATCTTATTGTTGATTGGACGGGAAACTTTTTTTCATTAACCGTAAAATGAACCAATAATGCCAAATCACAGCATTTGTTCTCATTTCATAGGTAAGACTTGTATGCATCATCCCTCCTCATTCCCACACACTCGCCTTCGCCGGTTAAGACATGACGATTTCACGCGCCGATTGGTGCGTGAGCATCATCTTAGGGCAGATGATTTAATCTACCCCGTGTTTGTCCAAGAGGGGCAGGGGCGAAATGATCCGGTGACCTCGATGCCAGGCGTGAACAGGATGAGTCTGGATGTGCTCTTACCCGTTGCAGAGAACTGTGTTCGCTTAGGCATTCCAGTGCTTGCCCTTTTTCCTGTGATTGATACAGCCCTCAAAACGCCAGACGGAATTGAAGCTGCAAACCCAAACGGATTGATTCCCAGAGTTGTGCAAGCCTTAAAGTCCCGCTTCCCTGAGCTTGGTGTAATGACAGATGTTGCACTGGACCCCTACACGAGTCACGGGCAAGACGGATTACTAGACGACAGCGGGTATATCTTGAACGATGAGACCACACATATTTTGGTCAAACAAGCACTCATCCAAGCTCAAGCAGGAGTGGACATTGTTGCCCCTAGCGACATGATGGATGGTCGAGTTGGCGCCATCCGCGCCAATTTAGATCTGCACCAACTGATTCACACTCGCATCATGGCCTACAGCGCCAAATATGCAAGCGCCTTTTACGGTCCATTTAGAGACGCAGTGGGATCGGCCAAGAACCTGGGCAAAAGCAACAAAAAAGTTTATCAAATGGACCCCGGCAACGCCCAGGAAGCTTTACGCGAAGTCTCACTAGATATAGCCGAAGGTGCGGACATGGTGATGGTAAAACCAGGAATGCCGTATTTAGATATCGTCAGCAAAGTGAAAGAGGCATTTCAAATGCCTACCTTTGTCTACCAAGTATCAGGCGAATATGCCATGATTCAGGCTGCGGCACAAAATGGATGGCTTGATTTAGAGGCCTGCGCGCTAGAGTCGCTCCTGGCATTTAAACGCGCAGGAGCAGACGGCATACTCACCTATTTCGCAGTCCAAGCTGCTGAGTTGATTAAAAAACAATCTTATTGAAAAAAAGTTTTATAAAACAAGCTTGTTAAAAGACTGATTTTTAAAAGCTTGTTTTTCAGATCTTATAAATTCAATCTTAAAGCCCTCTGCTCATTAAGAAAACTCTTTAACAATAAAGCCAAGGGTTCTCTCCAGCGCCAGATCCGCAGCCTTCACATCATAAGCCCCCCGGTGGTCGCAGTTAAACCCGTGATCGGCCTCATAAACATAGACCTGCGCCTCAGGTTGCTGAGCTTTAAACGCTTCAACGGACTCGAGCGAAATCCAGTGATCTTTATCCCCAAAGTGCGCCATCACTGGGCACCTTGGTCTTCTTTTAGGCTCATCCCCCATGGTCATACCCCCTCCGTAATAAGGAACTGCAGCGCTCAAACCACGAACCAGCTCAGCGCTCCTCCAGGTGAGCAGTCCGCCCCAGCAATACCCAACCATTGCGACCTTGCCCTTGGCATTGGCACCTGCGTAATCTACTGCGGCCTGTAGATCTGCCATCACGCCTGGTGCTGCCAAAGCCTCGACCTTGCCTTTAAGATCAAACCCAACGGCCATATCCTCTGGCGTATACCCAATCTCTACCCCCTTTTGAACGCGGTCAAAGGTAGAAGGGGCAACAGCTAAGAAACCCGCCAATGCGTAACTATCAGCTACGGCACGAATATGTGTGTTCACCCCAAAGATTTCTTGCACAACGACTACGGCGCCGCGAACGGGCACCTTAGGCATTGCAACGTATGCGGAACACATAAACCCGTCGCTGGCTTTTAGCTGAACTGTATGACTCATATTGAATAACCTTTCGTTTCTTGCGTTGATGATTGTTTGTTTATTGTGTAGACAGACGGTACCTTATAGAGTTTCTAGCCTCTCGCGCAGGAAGTCCAAGCGGTCTTGCCCCCAAAAGATTTCCCCGTTCAGCACATAGCTGGGTGAACCAAAGACACCCAACTCAATGGCAGTTATTGTATTTTGATCGTACAAATCATTTACCCAGGGGGCTAGGGATGCCTGCAAATAATCCAAACTTAGGTCCGCCGATTTCAAAGACGACTCCAACACATGGGGGTCTGCAATGTTTTCTTCCCTGACCCAGACTGCGGACAAAATAACTCCTGTCAAAGCCATCGCGGCACTCGCACCTTCTTTTTCCTGCACAGCAATGATTAACTTTGCTGCGGGGTCAGCGGATACTGGGAAGTATTGAGGGTGTACGTTGAGCGGGAGTTTTAAATATTCACTAAAGCGTTTTAGCTCCACTAATCTATACGCCTGTCGCTGTGCAGATCTTTGGCCCACGGGTAAACCCCCTGTTGCTGGAAAGACCTTACCACCCAAATCCACGGGGAACAGTCGTACATTTACTCCTGTGGAGGCAAGAATGCTTGTCAATCTTTCGTGCCCTAGGTAAGTCCAGGGACTGGACGGGGCTAAGTAATATTCAACAGTTGATTTCATGATTTTTATAATGAGTTAGAAATTGTTTGAACCTCTGAGACTTAAAAACGCTTAGGCCAAGATCAAGGCCAATCTCCAGATTATCGATCCTTGCTGAGCCTAAGATCAAAGCAACAAAAAAATCTCTTGTCTATTTAATTCATGAAATGTCAGACTCATCAACTACACTTTTTTAACGGTCCCTTTTATATGATTGGAGTTACCCTTTGAAACCCGTTTTACTCATCACCGGAGCCAGCCGAGGCATTGGCGCTGCCACAGCAATTCTCAGCGCAAAAGCAGGCTGGGACATCGTAGTGAATTACACGCAAAACAAAGCCGCGGCACAGACGTTATCCAAGCAACTTGAAGCCCTGGGGGCGAAAACACTGTGTGTTCAAGCAGACGTCGGCGTAGAGAGCCAAATTCTGAGTATGTTCGCACAAATTGACGCGCACTTTGGCACACTAAATGGACTGGTCAACAATGCAGGCGTCGTAGATATGACCAGTAACGTCGTTGACATGAGCTGGGAGCGTTTAGACCGCATGATGCGCATCAATATCTTAGGCACCATTGCGTGTTCTCGAGAAGCCATCAAACGCATGAGCACCGAGCGCGGGGGCAAAGGCGGGAGCATCGTTAATTTATCCAGCGTAGCCGCAAAACTGGGCGGCGCAGCTAATTACGTCGATTACGCTGCCAGCAAGGGTGCCATCGACTCCTTTACAACCGGCTTGTCCAGAGAGCTTGCGACCCAGGGCATTCGGGTCAATGCTGTTCGTCCTGGTATTATTGATACTGAAATACACGCCAGTGGCGGGCAACCCAACCGCGCTAAAGATTCTGCCGGACTTGTACCCATGCACAGAGCAGGAACCGCAGAGGAGGTTGGCAAAGCCATTGTCTGGCTCCTCAGTAGCGACGCCTCCTACACCACGGGTGCAGTGCTTGACGTGAGCGGTGGACGCTAGCGCTGAGCTTCAAATACACAGTTAGCGGCTCAACCTTCACCGGTTTTTTGAAAACATATTAACTCCTTGCAATCCCTTGAACACCCCTTCAACATCAACACCTGCAAACAGTTCTGATTTTGATTTCATCGTCGTCGGTGCAGGAACTGCGGGGTGTTTACTCGCCAACCGACTCAGCGCAGATCCAAGCGTGCGGGTGCTGCTCTTAGAAGCTGGCCCAAAGGACAACTACCACTGGATTCATATTCCAGTCGGCTACCTTTATTGCATCGGCAACCCGCGCACCGATTGGCTTTATGCCACTCAACCCTCACAGGGTCTAAACGGACGAGTCCTCAAATACCCACGAGGTCGAGTGCTTGGAGGATGCTCCAGCATCAACGGCATGATTTACATGCGCGGTCAATCAAGGGACTATGACCATTGGTCTGAACTCGTGAACGATCAGGCTTGGAGTTGGGAAAAAAGCCTTGATTTCTTCAAACTTCACGAACACCACCATCTCCCCAGCTCCACTTGGCACTCGGGCTTGGATGACGCCTTAGAGGAACGAATTGAAAGATTAGAGGCCCCTGAGTTTTACAAAGACCGGCTCCGCGCCTCTAAAGCCGGCGCAGAGTGGCATGTCCAAACCCAGCGCCTTCGCTGGGAGATACTGGACGCATTTGCACTCGCCGCAGTTCAAAGCGGCATACCCGCATCCAACGACTTTAACTCCGGTAACAACGAAGGGGTTGGCTATTTTGAGGTGAACCAAAACAAAGGCTTTCGACTGAACACTTCAAAAGCCTTTTTGTCGCGATCGGTATTAAGAAGACCCAACCTCACTGTTTGGACTGGATCCCAGGTCACACGGCTAATCTTAGATCAGCCGTCCCACAACCACTCAACCCGTTGTACGGGCGTCGAGGTCGTGCACAACAACGAACGCATTATTGTCAAAGCACACAGGGAAGTAGTCCTAAGCGCAGGAAGTATCGGCTCCCCCCAAATCTTAGAGCTCTCTGGCATCGGCCATGCGCAGCATCTATCAACGGTGGGCGTCACGCCCAAAGTTGATCTCCCCGGTGTTGGCGAGAATTTGCAAGATCATCTGCAAATCAGAGCCGTCTTTAAGGTTAAAAACACCCGTACCCTGAACACTTTGGCGAACAGTTGGGTGGGTAAGTTAAAGATTGGACTTGAATACGCACTGACCAGGAGTGGCCCCATGAGTATGGCTCCGTCCCAGCTAGGCGCATTCGCAAAAAGCCACCCAGAGCTTGATTTCCCAAACCTGCAGTACCACGTTCAGCCCCTCAGCTTAGACGCGTTTGGAGAACCCCTGCACTCGTTTCCCGCCATCACCGCAAGCGTGTGTAATCTGAACCCCAGCAGTCGGGGTTCGGTTCATATTGAGAGTCCCAACTTTAAAGATGCCCCGCTTATTCGGCCCAACTATTTAAGTACCGATGAGGACAGGGAAGTCGCTGCTGAGTCGCTGCGTCTTACCAGGCGCATCGCCTCACAACCTGCTTTAGCTCCCTTTGAGCCCGAGGAATACAAACCAGGCGTTCAATTCCAAACAGACAATGAATTGGCACGTCTTGCAGGGGACATTGGTACAACGATTTTTCATCCCGTCGGAACGCTGAAGATGGGTCTGCGCTCAGATCCGAATGCAGTAGTGGACGCTCGTCTGCGCGTCTTTGATGGCAAAGGTTCGATGATCCAAGGACTGCGCGTCGTAGACGCCAGTATCATGCCCAACATCACGAGTGGCAACACCAATAGTCCAACGCTCATGATTGCTGAGCGCGCGGCAGCTTGGATAGCCAGTGATCACAAGTAATCGCTCGAAGGGGCAGGATATGCTCCGCCTTTATTTCCCTGGAGTGCGCTTGCGCTCAACTCGCTTTAGCAAAAACAGTCTCGGGTAAGCACCAATACTTCAGGGCTGGACTAGCGTTTACAGTTAACAGCGCGTTGAGAGCGACTAAAGATAAGAACTATTACATATATCAATCTGTAAATGAATTGCTAGGGTTGAGGAGACAATGAAGATTGCCGCTACGGCATCTCACAAGACGCCAAAAAAAATGGCGCACGACTGTTAGTACAATCTCTTGAAAATGCCACCTTAACTTTTACGGGTTATGGTGGTTTTTTTGTGGTGCGTACAGATTTACCCAAACACTCCCTAACCGTTCCTGAGCTTGGACTACTTTCATCTTCTAACCATTACGCTTGCCTCTGCCTTGGCAGGGTTCATCGACTCCATTGTGGGCGGGGGCGGGCTGATTATGGTGCCCTCTCTTTTTGCAGCCTACCCAAGCGCAGCGCCCCCCAGTTTGCTAGGAACCAACAAGGCCGCGTCCGTTTGGGGAACAGCGTTCGCATCTTGGGTTTACAGTAAGAAAGTAACGCTCCCTTTGCGTGGTCTGGTAATGGGGGGCGTTTGTGCTTTGGCGGGCTCTTTCTGCGGAGCATGGTGTGTGATGCTCGTGCCTGCCACTTCCTTCAAGGCTGCGCTCCCGGTTGTGTTGCTTGCGCTGCTGATTTACACGTTGCTCAAAAAAGACCTGGGACAAATACACTCGCCTAAATTCACCGCCCAACAAGAAGCCCTTCGGTTGGCATTTATTGGCGCTATGATTGGCTTTTACGATGGATTTTTTGGGCCGGGTACAGGGAGCTTTTTCGTCTTCTTATTGGTACGTTGGTTGGGTTTTGATTTTATTCACGCCTCAGCGGGCGCAAAAATTTTAAACACAGCCAGCAACTCAGCCGCTCTTATATTGTTTACTTGTCAGGGCTACGTTTGGTGGTACCTGGCAATTCCTTTGGCTATCGCAAATGTATTGGGTAGCTTCCTGGGCACGCGTCTCGCTCTCAAGAAAGGGGCTAGCTTTGTGCGGTATTTCTTTATCCTCATCGTCAGCTTGCTCATACTCAAAACGAGCTCCGACTTTATCTGGCCCCAAATCAAGGACTGGTTCATTTAATTCTGTAATGCTGATTGGAGCGCTGACTGAGCCGCTACAGAAAAAAACTCCACACACAGATGTGCCAACCCCAGCAACAAAAAATTACTGAGCTATAGCCGGAATTTCAGTTGGACTTGCCTTAGGATCATCTTTGGGAGGCCAAGAAATCTTTGCAACCTCCCGAATCTTGCCAATGGGACGCGTAGCTTGTCCCTTTTGAACAGCATCAATGTCTTCCTGAGAAGGGTACTGCCCTAAAAGTACATAGTCAAATACTCGCCTTGCAATTGGGGCGGCATTTTGCGCTCCAAACCCTGCATTTTCAACCACCAGGGCAATCACAACTTTCGGGTCTTCAGCAGGTGCGTAGGCCATAAAAAGTGCATGGTCTCTCATGCGCTCATCTATTTTATTGCTGTTGTATTTCTCGTTTTCTTTCACCGTGTAGACCTGAGCAGTACCCGTTTTGCCAGCACTCGTGTAAGCAGCCCCCGCAAAACTGGTCGCCGATGTGCCCTCTATGTTGACCCCAACCAACGCCTTTTTGATGACATCAATATTTTCCTGAATCAACGGCACGTGCTCGGCAGCCTCTGTTGAGACCGCTCGGCTTTGCTTGGTTTCAACATCTACAACTTCTCTCACCAGATGTGGCTTCATTTTCACGCCGTCATTGGCAACCGTGGATAACGCCTGCACGATTTGCAAAATCGTAAAGTTGTTGTAGCCCTGACCAATTCCTAGGGAGATCGTCTCACCTGAGTACCAGCGTTGTTGCTCAGGCTTATGATAGGTCAAGCGTTTCCACTCTGTTGAGGGAAGCACACCTTTAGCTTCACCCAAAATATCAATCCCCGTGAGCTGCCCAAATCCAAGGGGCTGCATCTGGTCATGAATCACATTTACGCCCAAATCGCGAGCCAGCATAAAGTAATAGGTATCGCAGGACTCAACTATTGATTTATACATATCAACTGTTCCGTGTCCACCCTCTTTGTCATCGTGAAAACGGTGATTTCCAAACATGAAAAAGCCCGGATCAAAGATTTGCTGAGTGGGGGTGCGTTTACCAGTTTGAAGCGCAGCAAGCGCCATAAAAGGCTTGTAAGTGGATCCCGGTGGATAGGTCCCCCTAAGCGCTCGGTTCAAAAGCGGCTTATCCAAGGAGTCATTCAGAGCCTTCCAGTTCTCAACATCAATGCCCTCGACAAACAAATTGGGATCAAAGGTGGGCTTACTCACAAAAGCCAATATCTCTCCTGTCTTAGGATCCATAGCGACCAACGCGCCCCGACGCGTCCCAAACAAATCCTCAATCATTTTTTGCAGCTTTATGTCCAAGGATAAAACGACCGTATTACCCGGTGTCGCGGGGCTGCTGCGCAAGCGCCTAACTGCACGACCTCCAGCA